>DASTQK010000126.1:0-19912 GCA_035761765.1 Rubrobacteraceae bacterium | reverse complement strand
CATCCCGCGGTCGGGTCCGTAGGCGGCATACTCGCCGCCCCTGCTTTTCGTCTCGCTCAAGCTTTCCGCCCCTCCTGACGCGCCGCCTCGCGTCGCCCCGTCCTTCGAGACCACCGCGGCGCGCAGGGGCTAATTATCACGGCGAGACGGCGAACCTTCAAGCGTTTCGTGAAAATTCGCCTTTTCGGGTGCGCTTGGACTTTGCGTGGTCGCTCATTTACACTCTGTCTCTTGGACCCGGGCGACAGATCCCGCGGAGCCCGGGACCAGTCCCACTGAAAGTGAGCTTCGGAAACGGAGGGTGATCACGGCCCGAGCAACCAAGATAGCGGTACGGCCGCTGGACAACGCGGAGCTCGAGCGCGGCGCGGACAGGCTACGCACCCTGATCTACCCGGACCACCCGGAGGCCTACGAGGCAGGCTGGCACGCCTCGGTGTGGCGCTGGCTCGGGACCCACCCACTCGCGGACCAGCTGCACCGCTGGGTCCTGGCCTCCGAGGAGGACGAGGTGGTGGGACACCTGGCCGCCGTCCCCCTGTACTACCGGGTCGGCGGAGAGCGGGTCGTGGCCCACACGCCCGCCGACTACCAGGTCCTCCCGGGGCACGGCTTCCACGCGCTCTCCCTGATGCGCCGCTTTTTCCGCACCGCCGAGAACTGCGTCTCGGTGGACCAGGTGCCGGAGGCGATGGCCGTGGAGATGCGCCTCGGGGCCAAAGAGGCGGCCAGGCTGCAGTACGCGGCAAAGGTACTGGACGTCTCCGAGCTCCCGAGGGTCCCGAAGCCGCTGCGACCGGCGCTGAAGATCCCGAATCTGGGGCTGAGGACGCTCAACGCGGCTCTGGGCGGTATCTTCGCGCCGGGCCCGGAGCCGGAGGTGCTCGACGGTTTCGACGCCTCCTTCGACGACCTCTTCGAGAGGGTCGCCGCCGCGCTGCCCTGCGTGCCGGAGAAGGACGCGGCGTTCCTGCGCTGGCGCTACGGCCCCGACTCGCCCCAGCACCCGGTGAGCGTTCTCGGCGTGAGAGAAGGAGAGACCCTACTCGGTTACGCCGTACTCCGCATCACCAGAGAGGGCGACAACGGCTACCTGCTCGACCTCACGACGCGCCCGGGGCGTCGCGACGTGGCCCGGTCGCTCCTGAAAGGCGCGATCCGGCACTTCGCGCGGGCTGGGGTCTATATCATCAGGTACCGCTTCCTCGAGTCGCCCTCCTCGCCGGAGATCGGGGACCTGTGGAAGCTGGGCTTCTTCTTCCGCAATGAGCGGCGCCATACCCTGCTGGTCAAGTTCGCGGACCGCGGACAACACAAGATGGCCCTCGATTCCGCCAGCTGGTCATACAACGCCGGCGACGGCGAGATGTCTTTCTGGGTTAGATAGGTTAGGAGGTAGCATGGCTGTCAGCACCGAGAACGCGGCCGCCGAGATACAGGGCTGGCTCAAAGAGAACGTGACCGGGGGCCGCGAGGTCTCCCCCGAGGAGCCGCTCATAGAGAACGGCGTCCTGACGTCGCTGCAGACGGTAGAGCTAGTCACGTTCCTCGAAGAGAGGTTCGACATCCTCGTCGAGGACGAGGAGTTTGACGAGGAGAACTTCGGCTCGGTCGAGGCCATCGCCTCTCTGGTGGCGAGCAAGACCGCGTGAGCATGCTCCACCCCGAGTTCACGCTCCACGACCTGCTCGCCAACGCACTCGAGCGCGACCCCGGCAGGGTGGCCATCGTAGACGGCAGGGCCGAGTACACCTACGAGGACCTGGAGCGGGCGAGCAACTCGCTTGGCGCCGCGCTCCTCGAGTCAGGGGTCAAGAAGGGCGACCGCGTCGGCGTCTACCTGGAGAAGTCCTGGGAGGCCATAGTCGCGATGCTCGCCGCCTCCCGAACAGGCGCAGCCTACGTGAACATAAACCCGCTCTTCAAGCCGCCGCAGGTCTCTTATCTCGTGCAGGACTGCGACGTGCGCGTCATGATCGGGGACTCCGCGAGGCTCGAGGACCTAGAGCCCGGCACCATCTCTGGCACGGCTCTCTACAAGGGCGAGCGGCCACGAAGCGAGGCTGCGGGGCGCTTCGAAGACCTCGCGGAGATGCTCGGTGGCGGAGCGGCGGACGCGCCCCGCATCGAGAGCCAGGTCTCGGAGACAGACCTCGCGACGATCCTGTACACGTCGGGCTCGACGGGGATGCCCAAGGGCGTGGCGACCAGCCAGCGCAACATCGTGGTCGGAGCCCAGATCGTCTCGACCTACCTGGAGAACACCGCGGAAGACCGCATCCTCTCGGCCCTGCCGCTCCACTTCGACGCCGGGATGAGCCAGTTCACCACCTCACTGCGGGTCGGGGCGACGCTCGTCTTGCAGCGCTCGCGGCTACCCGGGGACCTCACGAAGGCGCTCAGGCGACACGCTATCACCGGCTTCACGGGGGTGCCGCCGCTCTGGGCGTTGCTCTTGCGGAGCGCGAGGTCACTCCAGGAGCAGCCGCTCGAGGACCTGCGCTACATCGCCAACACGGGCGGCCGGATCCCGCAGGCTAACCTCGACGAGCTGAGGCAGCTCCTCGAGCCAGCCGGGACGAAGATCTACCTGATGTACGGCCTCACGGAGGCGTTCCGCTCGACGTACCTCCCCCCCGAGGAGATCTGGCGCTCCTCGTCCGAGCGCGGCAACTGCATCGGCAAGGCGATCCCGAACACCGAAATTGTGGTTGTCAACGCAGCGGGCGAGGAGTGCGCCCCCGGCGAGGTGGGCGAGCTGGTCCACCGCGGTCCGACGGTCGCGATGGGCTACTGGGGCAACGAGGAGGCGACGCGCAAGGCTTACCGTCCGAACCCGCTCGCCGCGCCTGAGCTGTTGGACGTGGAGAGGGTCGTCTATTCGGGCGACCTCGCCAAGCGCGACGAGGACGGTTTCCTCTACCATCTCGGGCGTAACGACGGGATGATCAAGTCCCAAGGCTACCGGTTGAGCCCTGAGGAGGTCGAGGATCTGCTCATAGGATCGGGTCTCGTGCACGAGGCGTGCGCCTTCGGGGTGCCCGACCCGGAGATTGGTCATCTGGTGATGGCCGTCGTCTCGCTCAGGAACGGCGAAGTCCCCGCGGAGAAAGCCGTAGAGAAGATCCGGGAGCACGTCATAAAGAACGGGCCACCGTACATGGTGCCGAAGGAGATCATCGTCGAGAACGAGCTCCCCAAGACCGGCTCCGGCAAGATAGACCGCAAGGGGATAAGCAATGCTTACGCAAGCGGATAAGGCCATCGAGCTGGCAGAGCGCCTCGGCGGCGAGCGCGACGGCGAGTTCGCCCCCTCGGGCGTCCCTATCTCCGAGATAGCCCGAAACTTCGGCACGCCGTTCTACCTCTACCACGGGGAGACGATCGTAGGTCGGGTCCGCCGCGTGAGGGAGGCCGTCGGCACGGAAATCTCCTACTCGGTAAAGGCGAACCCGAGCCTCGGCGTGTGCCAGCTCATCGCCCGCGAGAGGGAGGCCGGAGCCGAGGTCGCCTCCTCCGGCGAGCTGGCCGTCGCGCTTGCCGCGGGCTTCGAGCCCGAGGACATCGTCTTCGCGGGTCCCGGCAAGACCGACGACGAGCTGAGGCGGGTCGTGGAGGCTGGCATCTTCGCGGACAACGTCGAGTCGCTCGGCGAGATCGACCGCCTCGCGAAGATCGCCGAGGAGGCGGGACGAAAGATAGGCGTGGGGCTCCGCATCAACCCCACGGCGCAGCTCATGGGCTCGCAGATGCGCATGGGCGGGACCGTCGGGCAGTTCGGCATGGACCAAGCCGAACTACAGGAAGCGGTCGAGAATACCCTCTCTCGTCCCGGGCTGGTACTGCGCGGCATCCACGTCTACACCGCGACCCAGGTCTTCGAGGTCGAGCCGCTCCTCGAGCACTGCCGCAACATCTTCGAGATAGCCCTCGAAGCCGCGGATTATGCCGGGCGTCCGCTGGAGATGATCGACTTCGGCGGCGGCTTCGGCGTCCCCTACTTCGAGAAGATGTCGGAGTTCGACCTGGGACGATTCGGCGAGGGCTTCAGGGAGCTGCTGAATACCTACCGGACCGACCAGCGCCTCGAAGGCTGTCGCTTTCTTTTCGAGCTCGGGCGCTACCTGGTGGCCGACGCCGGCGTCTACGTCACACGGGCGGTGGACGTGAAGCAGACGCGGGGCAAGACCTTCGTCGTCACCGACGGCGGCATGAACCACCACCTCACAGCGACGGGCAATATGGGTCAGGTCTTCCGCAAGTCCTACCCCCTCCTCAACCTCACCCGCATGAGCGGGGTGCCCGAGAAAGGCGTCGCCGTGGCCGGCCCCTGCTGCACGCCTCTCGACATGTTCGGCTCCAACATCCCGCTGGCAGATCCAGAGGTCGGTGACCTTATCGGGGTCTTTTACAGCGGGGCCTACGGCTTCTCCGCGAGCAACCTGGGCTTTCTGAGCCACCCGGCCCCCGCCGAGGTGCTCCTCTGGCGCGGCGAGGCGCACCTTCTTCGCGCGGGCGGCAAGCCCGAGGACGTGCTCGACGGCCAGGAGCCGCTCAAGCGTTAGGGCTTCAGCGGCTCCCGGCCGAAACCTCTAGAAACTCGGTCCGAGGTAGGTCCCGTCGATCTCTGCGATAGGCACCTTGGGGGTGGGGATCTTCTTCCCCTTGTCGTCTATGAGGGCGGAGTACTCGGTGTTCCACTGGTCCTCGTAGTCGACCTTGCCATTCTTCGTCCTCGTGTAGTAGGTGGTCCACTCTGAGGCATCCTGGGTCATCCAGACCTCCTCGGATGACATCTCCACCTCTACCCTGTCCGGAACACCGTAGACGTTGGCGTAGATGTAGCCATCGCCCGCGACGTACTCCTCGATCAAGATGTAGCCGTCCGTGGTGTTCTTGAACTTCATGTCCAGGTCGTCCGCGGTGGTCGCCAGGTCTCCGTACCATACCGTCGCGTCCATGCCGGGCCTTATGTAGGGAAGCTGCGAGGCGTGCGGCGAGCGCTCCACGATCTCGAGGCCGGCGTAGAGGGCGGCGTTGTAGAGCGTGGAGGTGACCTGGCAGAGGCCACCGCCCTCGTCGAAGGTCTCGGCGCCGTCGATGATGACGTGCGTCTCGTGGTAGTCGAGACCGGCGACGTGCTCGAGCATCGAGAAGGTATCCCCCGGCGCCACGAACGTCCCGCTCACGGCGTTAGAGGCGATCTGGAGGTTCTCCACCCGCGTCCGGCCCTGGTCGGTGGTAGCCCGGTAGTTGGTCCTGTACGAGCCCTGCAGCTCGGTCGGCTTCAGGGACTCGAGCTCGGCGGTGGTGTACGTCGGCTTGTCGACGGTGATCGGCACGTCGTACTCGCGCTTGCCCTCGAAGAGACCGTCCTCTATGGCGCCGAGGAACTTGTCCTCCTCGATCTTCTGCCCCTCCTTGCTCTGCGTGACGATGATGCCGCCACCCGAGCCGAACTCGTAGCTGGCCTCAACCGGCTTGATGTTCAGGTCGGCGTAGACGTGGGCGAGGCGCTCTTTCAGGTGCTCCCGGTTGAGGCTGGTCTCTATCTTCCCCTTGTCGGTGGTGACGTCGAGCGACGAGCCGATATCCGCTGGCGAGAGCGTCCAGCTCTTCCCCTTGGCGTTGAAGACTAGTTGCTCGGAGACCGCCCGACGCGCCTTCTCCGCCGCCGTCTCGGCCTCGGCCGTGGTGACGTTGGGTTCGAGGACGTCTCCAACCAGTCTCGCCTGCCCGCTCAGGTCCTCGACGGCGGCGCCGATGCTACGCATGGTGGCCCCGACGTCCAGCTCGTAGCCCTCCTTGGAGTCGGCGACCTCGACCTGCGAGCCGACGATCCTCACCGTCGCCTCCCGCGGGTCGTGGTTGATCTGCGAGGCGATCTCCTCCACCTCGGCCCGCGCCTTCCCGGGACGATAGTCCACGTCGGCCGGCACCGTGACCCCGACGACGAGTGCGCGGGTGCGCTCCCCGAGGCGCTCGAGTATGTTCCCCTCCCGGCCGACGGCGTAGGCCTCATCCACGGTGGCGTCGACGTTGAAGCGGACGCCCATCTCCTTCGAGGTGCGGGTGAGCTGGTGGTCGGGGTCGCTGAGCTGGATCTCCTTGACCGCGCCGGTGGCGCGCTCCTGGACGATCTGGCGCGCCTCCGCAGGCGTGCTGCCGCCGAGGGCCACGTCGCCAACCTCGACGCCGCGGTAGATCCTACCCGAGTTCAAGAGCTGGTCGGCCGCGACGAGCACCGCGAGGACGGCGCAGGCGATGAGAATGGGACCCGCGATGCTGCGTCTCTTGCGCTCGAAGGACTTGGTGCCGAGGCCACCGATAGGGGTGTAGCTCCCGCCAGCGTACCTGCCTCTTTGCTTCTCACCCCGATTTTTGAGACTCAAAACTGCCCCCCGCGGGATACCGCGCGCTCGCACTTGATCGACGGCCACGCCCTGGAGAGACCCCCCTCCTGCGGGCCAGCGACGCCCGCCACGTTAAGTCACGACGGAGCTCCGCCCCGAAAGCCTAACACGCTACCCGGGGGTACGCCACCTGAAAGGGCGTCCGTTCGCACCTCGAACACTACATCTCGGTGAGAGCCTGACTACCCTTGGCGGGGTTGCCCTTCGGCGTCCTCGTCGCCAGGATCCTCCAACGTCACGGCCGGCGTCCCTAAAGAACCACCCTGGCTCTCTATGAACCGGCGCTCAGAGGTGTAGGCCTGCACCATCATCGCGAGCTCGAGCTTGTCACGCTCGGCTGGGAGCGAGCCATCCTCCTCCTGCCTGGCAAGCTCCTCCCCCTCGACACCCAGAGTCTTCTCCAGCTCGCCGATCCTGCGCCGCATCTTGAGGCGGCCGCCGGGGGTCAGACGCAGGTAGGTTCTCTCGCCCGGCCCCTGCACGGGGTAGACCCACGCGCTCCTGAGCCAGGACTGCAGGATCTCGTTTCTGAGCTGATCTTTGTCTTTTAGCTCCATGTCGCTCCACCTTCCGTTCAAGCCCAAGTAATGTACCCGCTCCCCTTCCGAAACTCCACCACGCTCCTCGCGTAAGTAGTGGGTATGATGACGCCTTCGCAATACGCGCACTGGGGACGGCTCGGGGAGCGCCTCGCCGGGTACTTCGCCGCCGCCGCCCGCGGACTCACAGGATCCGAGCTCGTCCTCTCGAGCCGGGACGGCGAGGAGTTCGGCCGGCTGCGCGTGGACGGTCCGGAGGGCGCGCGGTTCGAAGCAGGCGACGTACGGGCGACCGTCGAGCGCCTCGCGTCCTCGCGCTACAGGATGCTGGCCGGCGGCGTGGAGGTTCTCGCGGAGACGGCGGGTTCTGCGGACGCCCCGCAGATCAGGTGCAAAGACCGCGTCTACGAGGCCCGGCTCGGGCTGGTGCGCAACGCCGCAGTCGCGCACTCCCCCGCGGGCTCGGAGGCGGCGCGCGTCGCAGGAAGAGGGCTGACCAACCGGAGCTACGAGGTCTTCTTTGATGCCGGAGACGAGTGGTCCCTGCCCCTGGCCGTCCATCTGCTGTACCGTATCGTCGCGCTCCGGCGCCGGGCCTTCCTCACGGGAGCCGGGGGCGATGCGTCGAGCCCCTAGGGGAGCAACTTCGCCAGAGACTACTACTGAAGGAGAGATTGTGCACGAAGATCAGAACTACGGAAGAGGGCCGGAACCGGGCGGCGCGACGGGTGGTTTTGCAGGTGGAGATCCCGCCGGCGGTGACCCCGTTGGTAGTGTGATGAGCCCCCAGGACGAGAGGACATGGTCCGTGCTGGCGCATCTGAGCGTGCTCGCGGGGCTCGTTGGTCTCATGCCGCTCGGCGCACTGATCATCTGGCTGGTCTACAAGGACAGGTCCCAGCGTGTGGGTTTCCACGCCCTGCAGGCGCTCTGGTACCAGGTAGCCTGGCTCGTGATCCTCGTCGTGGGCTGGTTCGTAACCTTCATCCTGAGCTTCGTCCTGATCGGGCTGCTGTTCATACCGGTGATGCTGATAGCCTCACTGGTGCCGTTCGTCCACGGGTGCTACGCGGCCTACAGGGTGAATAGAGGGGAGGACTACCGTTACCCGTTCATCGCGGACAGGATGGACGGCGGCGCGGGACGGACCCTCTAGCTCCGTCGAGTGCTGGTGAGCGACGAACCGGGTCCTCCTGACTGGCTGACAAGCCGCCGAAGGCGAAGCCAGAGACGCGCCCGATGGGGGAGGCTTGGCCCTCCGCTTCAGAGCTGCGGCTGGGGGCGGTCCTCGGGGGTGGCGTAGACGGTGATGGTGGAGCCCCTGGGCGCCAGGGTGCCGATGGCCGGGTCCGTCGCCCACGTCACGCCGCGGCTGGCGTAGCCCCTCTGGTAGTCGTAGACGAACCTCACCTCGAACCCCATGCTCGTCAGAGTCTCCTCGGCGAAGTAGTCGTAGAAGGCGCGAACGTCCGGCACGCGGACGAGGTCGCGGCGCACGGACGCCGCCTTTGCGGACACTTCCGCGGCGTCTCGAGAAGCGGTCTGCGCCGGGTCGCGGTGAGGCTCCGGCGGGGGATCTTTGCTCTCGACGGGCTCGGCCCGGCTCAGGGTACCCTTCCCTGCGGCCTGGTCCGGCAGGTCGGCGGGACCGAGGCCGGAGGCGAGAGCGCCCCCGACAGCCAGCGCAAGCACCACGACGACCGCAGAGGCAGCGAGGACAGAGCCCTTGCGGCCCTTGCGCGGCACCTCCGCCGTCTTCTGGGCCCGCCGGGGTGTTCCGAGATCTATATCCTCTAGCATCGCGATCGCCGAGGGGTAGCGGTCGGACGGGTCCTTGGCCAGCGCCCTCAGGATCACCGCCTCCATCTCGGGGGAGATCTTCCTGTTCAGCTTGCGGGGCGGCACGGGGCTCTCGTGGACGTGCTGCCGGGCTAGCTCGCGTACGTCGCCGGAGAAGGGCGGCCTGCCGGTGAGGCAGTGGTAGAGCAGAACGCCGACGGAGTAGACGTCGCTGCGCGGGGTCGCCTCCTCGCCCTTGAGCTGCTCCGGGGACATGTAGCGGGCGCTGCCCACGATCTCACCCGGCCTCCCGACCTCGGCCCCGTCTTCCTCGACGATGCGGGCTATACCGAAGTCAGCCACCTTCACGATGCCTCCCGCCTTCACCAGTATGTTCGACGGCTTTATGTCGCGGTGGATGACACCCCGCCGGTGGGCGTAGGAGAGCGCCTGCAAGAGCTGCGTGGCCATCCTGCGGGCGAATTTCTCGTTCAGGGTCCCGTTGCGGTGCTTGCCGAGGAGCTGCCCGATGTCCTTGCCGGCGACGCACTCGGCCACGATAAACGGCACCTTGTCGTCCTGAGAGATGTCGTAGACCTTGACGATGTTCTCGTGGTCGAAGCAAGCCATCGCCCGCGCCTCCTGCCTGAAGCGCTGGCGGAAAGAAGGCATCTCGGCGTAACGCTCGTGCAGCGTCTTGATTGCAACCGTACGACCGAGGATGGCGTCCTCTGCACTGTAGACGACCGCCATCCCGCCCGAGCCGAGCGTGCTCTCTACCCTGTAACGACCCCCCAGGAGGGTTCCGACCGAGGCTTCCAGCGCCTCACCACCTTCGACCGCGCGTGCCCTGGTAGGCAATTATATAGCCTTGTATGCCATCCAGGTACGGTCCCGGACCGACGAGAGCGGCGGTGCCCAACATCATGGAGCGCGGCGAAACCGGACGCTACATCTTGTAGCCCGGCGCCGAGCCGGCATTATTAGAAGATCGATCCTCGGATACCGGCCCTAGTAGACCTCTCTCACCCAGGCGGCGACCCATCCGGCATCGGACCTGATGTAATCGCCTCTCCACGAAACGCCCTTGAGCCGGTCGAAGAGCCGGACGGCTTCGATCCCCTCGAGCCCGATCTCCCCGCCCATGGCCTCGACCTCGCTACGCTGGAGGTGTACCGGGACCTCCTTCAGCCTCGCCCTGATGACCTCGCGCATCAGGGTCTGGCCCTGCCTGTCAGGGGTCCGGTATCTGCCCTCTCTGGTGACCACCGGTCTCCTTTCCTGGTCCTGCCAGGGCCAGTCTGCGCGTCGATACCGCGAGAATCTGTCGTACAAAACACTAAACCGCTCTCGAGCACCTTCAAGAGACCGTCTCGACGGGCCGCACTCATCGCCACGGCGTCCCTACTCGATCCTGCGCTACCTCCTTTTCTTGCGGCCGCCCCTGAGCAGCGAGTAGCCGACGGGCACCACGAGGAGGGTGAGGAAGGTCGATGTTATGAGGCCACCTATCACGGGGATGGCGAGGCTGCTCGAGATGAGAGCGCTCCCGCCGCCCCCGACGCCGAAGGCGAGCGGTGTGAGCGCGAAGATCGTTGCGAGCGCGGTCATGAGGATGGGCCTGAGGCGCGTCCTTCCGGCCTCCACGATGGCTTCGTCGAGCGTCGCGTGCCCGTCGCGGGCGTTCTGGATGAAGTCCACAAGCAGGATGGCGTTGGAGACGACGATCCCGATGAGGAGCAACACCCCAAGGAGAGCCGGGACGCTCAGAGCCGTGTCGGTGAGCATAAGCGCCCCGAAGGCACCGGCCGTGGTAAGCGGGACGGCGAGAAGGATGATAAGGGGCACCACGAGCGAACCGAAGAAGACGACGAGGATGAGGTAGACAAGCGCGAGCGCCACTACTATGGAGAGTATTAGGTTCCTGAAGCTCTCCTCGATGTCCTCCGACTCGCCGCCGACCTGGGCCGAGACGCCCTCGGGCAGATCCAGCTCCCTCATCGAGGTTCGCACCTCGTTCGAGACCGCGCTCGTGTCCTCGGAGGTTATGGTGCCCGTGACGGTTACGGCGCGGTCTCCGTCCACCCGGCTCACGGCTGCCGGTGCCTGGACCTCCCTGACCCGGGCGACGTCCTCGACGGTGGCGCCGGAGCCGACCGGGAGATTTCGGACCTCCTCCAGGGAGTCGACCGAGCTCTGCGGCACACCCACTGAAACAGGCGTCTCGCCGACGGTGAGCTGCGCCCCGCCGCCGAGCAGCGCCCCGAGGGAGGTGGGAACCTGCGTCGGGGAGAGGCCGGCGCCGGCAGCCCTCTCGGCGTCGAGGGCGACCTCGACCTCTGGGCTGACGTCAGAGAGGTCGCTCTCGACGTTGGAGACGCCATCGGTTGTGCCGAGCTCCTCGGTGACCAGGTCGGACGCCTGGCGCAGCTTCTCCTGGGATCCGCCGGTGATGAGTACCTCGAGCCCGCCCGCGGGTGGACCCTGGCTGAGCACCTGGACCTGGAATTCGTCGCCGTAGAGGTCGCGTCCCCTCGCTTCCACGCGGCTCAAGGTCTTCGAGACGCTGGCACCCTCCCTCACGGTGATGAACGCCTGCGCCTGATTGCCGGCGCGTAAGGGTGTGTCCGGGTTGAAGTTGTCCTCCCCGCCGACGGAGAGCTGGTATCCCTCCACGCCGGGGTCGTCGAGCAGGAAGTCCTCGAAGGGCTCGAGCTCGCCCGCCGTCTCCTCGACCGCCGTACCCGCGGGCAGCTCGGCCGTGGCCTGCAGCAGCCGCTCCTCGCTCGGCGGGAAGAAGCTGACGGCTAGGAACGGTATTGCCGCCAGGCCACCGATAAAGGCAAGGATAGCAAGCACCACGACCGCGAACCGGTGCCGCAGGCTCCAGCGCAGCGCCGGTACGTAGATCGCGACGAGGAGGCCATCATCACCTTCGGAGCGCCTACCTCGCCTTCTTCGCGCCGCGCGCACGGCGAAGAAGGCGGAGATAAAGATGAGCAGCACAGCGAGTCCCCCGGCCGGCACGAGGAACACCGGCGAACCCGTGTCCACGCCGCCGATCGCACCAAGCACGGCGTCGGCGAAGCCGCTCAGAGAGCGCTGCGGCATTCCGGGGACACCGCCGAGCAGGCCGGCCCGCGTCGCGACGACGGCCCCCGTAGCGAGCGCTGCGAGGAGCACGAGCAGACCGAAGATCCAGCGCCAAGCCCCCCTCCGGCCGTTCCTGGCTCGCCGTATCCGGCGGCTCTCCACCTCGAAGAACTCCCGGTCCTCTTCGGCGAGAACCTCGGTCTCCACTCTGGGGGGCCGGTGCTTTATGAAGGCGCTGGCGAGGACCGGGATGATGGTTACCGAGACGAGCAGCGAGGCGAGCAGGGCGAAGGCGACGGTCAGAGAGAGGGGGAGGAAGAACTTGCTCACGATGCCGCCCACCAGGCCCAGCGGCACGAAGACGGCCGTCGTCGTAAGCGTGGAGGAGGTGATCGCGCTCGCCACCTCCTCTGCTCCCCTGAGCGCGGCCTCCTGGGGCCCGTAGCCTTTCTGGACGTAGCGGTAGGAGTTCTCGAGCACGACTATGGCGTCGTCCACGACGCGCCCGACCGCGATGGTGAGGCCCGCGAGCGTGATGATGTTGAGGGTGAGGTTGTCCGCCCAGGAGAAGAGCAGCGCAGCGAGTATCGAGGTCGGCAGAGAGACCGCCGTCACGAGCGTGGCGCGCAACGACCCGAGGAACAGGAAGATGATGAGGATAGCAAGAGCCCCGCCGATAAGGGCCTTGTCCACGAGCCCGCTCACGGACTCCTCGACATCCTCAGCCGAGTCGAAGAGCACGATCACCTCGTCCTCGCCGAGATCTTGGCGTACCTCCGAGAGCGCCTCCTCGACCCCCTCAGCGACCTCGACGGTGTTGGCGTCGGGGTCCTTGGTTACGTTGATGCCGAGGCTGGGCTCACCGTTGGTGCGCGATATCCCCGCTATATCCGAAGTGGTCTCCCGCACCTCGGCCACGTCGCCGAGCAGAACCGGCTCCGGAGCCGCGAGAGCACTGGCCGCTGCAGGCGCGCTCGCGGCCGGCACGCCGCTCGGAGCACCTGCAGGCGCGGCGCCGGAGACCCCGACGGGGAGCTCCGCGAGGGCCTCGGCGTCGGCGAGGCCGCTAGTGGTGCGCACTGGGGTGGAGAGGCCGTCTATGGTCACCTCGCCTACGGGCGTGTTGACGCCCGCAGCCCCGCTTATGGCACCGATCACGGCGTCGGCCGAGACGCCTCTCTCCTCGAGCCTCTGCGCCTCGAGCTCGACCCGGATCTGGCGCTCCGCGCCGCCGACGAGATCGGCGCTCGCGACGCCCTCGACATCCTCGATGAGCGGCACGGCCTCGTCGCGGGCGTATTCCGTAAGCCTGGATAGCTCTCCCTCCTGCGCCGAGAGCGAGACGCTCATGATCGGGAACTCCGAGGCCGACTGGGTCCGCACCTCAGGCTCCTCGGCCTGCTGCGGGAGCTCTATGCCGTCGAGGGAGCTGCCCAGCTCCGCCTCGGCTTCCTCTGTGTCGGTGTCGAGAGAGAACTCGATCACGACCACCGAAAACCCCGCAGACGAGGTAGACTGGATGCTCTCTATCCCATCTGTGTCGTCGACGGCGGCCTCCACGGGCTGTGTGATCTGCTCGTCTACCAGGTCCGGCCCCGCCCCCGGTACCGGCGTCGAGACGGTGACGATGGGGAACTCTATCTCGGGCAGCAGCTCCTGGTTGAGGCGCGTCGTCGCGTAGACGCCACTGGCTATGAGGATGATCGTCGCCAGAAAGACTACGGACCTGTTCTTGAGACACCACCGGACTACCGCTCCCATCAATTCTCCTCCCCCGGCGCTGCGCCTAATCCCTCACTCAGAGTTCTCAAGCCCCGCACAAACGCCCGAGCTTCCTCGTCGGTCAACCGCGCGAAGGCCCCCGCGAGCCGCCGCCGCCGGACCTCCATGAGCCTGAGCGCTACCTCGCGCATGCGGGGCGCGTAGTCCACCACCACGACCCGGCGGTCCGCCGTCCCGTGTCTGCGCTCCACCATCCCATGCTCGACGAGCCTGTCCACAAGCTGGGTCGCCGCCGGCGCCGAGACGCCCAACGCTTCCGCCAGCTGGCCCACCGAATGCGGCCCCCGGGAGAGCGCGATCAGGATCTGTACGTGCCCCGGCGAGACCCGCACGTCTACCGGTATCCCCCGACTCGCGAACTCCGCCATCTCAGCCGGGTCCGGACCGCCAATCGCCCGCATCAAGGTCGGCATCAACATCAAGACCTCGTCTACGAGCCGCTCACGTTCCAAGTAATATCTCCTATTTACTTAAGTTGCTTAATTTCTCGATTATTGAAGTAAATGGCACTTTTGTCAAGGTTTGGGATCTTCCTCGACAAGGAGAGGGTACGATCTGGGCGAGCCAAGGTTTCTCGAAGCGGGGGTGTTGGTGGCTAAGTTATCGAAGGCGCTAGTCACGGCGGGTGCGGCCTTGGGGCTTGCGGCCGTGAAGAACGCGAGGCTGGAGCGGAGCGGGGGGGAATTAGCGAGTCCGCTCGGCGGCGAGACACGCTACTACCGCTGGCGGGGTGGGGATCTTGCGTATACGGTAGCCGGGGAGGGGGAGCCCCTGCTGCTGGTGCATGGGATCTACGCGGGGGCGTCGTCCTTCGAGTACCGCGAGAACTTCGCGGAGCTCTCCGGGCGCTTTCGGGTGTACGCGCTCGACCTCCTCGGGTGCGGTCTCTCGGAGCGGCCGCGGCGGCGCTACGCGCCCGAGGACGTCACCGCGCAGGTCGAGGATTTCGTGCGGGAGGAGATCGGGGACCGGACCCACCTCGTCGCCAGCTCGCTCTCCGGGGCTCTGAGCATCCCCGCGCTCGTGAGAAGCCCGCGGCTCTTCAAGAAGGTAGTTCTCATCTGCCCGACAGGTTACGGGACTTTGAACAGGCGCTCCGGCTATCTGGGGGATGTGATCTACGGTCTCTTCCTCACCCCCATCGTAGGCGACTCACTCTACCACCTCATCGTCTCGCGGCGCGGCATCCGCTACTATCTGGAGAGCATGGCCTACCATGACGAGCGCTTCGTCACCGGGGAGATCGTCGAGAGCTACCACCGAATGGGACACCAGAGGGGGGCCAAGTATCTGCCGGCGGCCTTTGTCTCGGGCAAGCTCAATTTCGGGGTCGCAGACCACTGGCCCCGGGTGCCGCACCCGGCCCTGGTGTGCTGGGGGCAGGAGGCCAGGACCACCCCCGTCTCCGAGGTCGAGGAGTTCGTGCGGCGCAACCCGCGCAGCGAGCCCCGCGTCTTCAGGGACGCAGCCCTGCTCCCCCACGACGAGCGGGCCGAGACCTTCAACCGGGAGGTGCGTGGGTTCCTCTCGCGCAAGGGCGGCAGAGCGTCGCGCGGATCCTGACCGCCCGCGGCGGTGTTGTCAGAACGCTGGCTGGATATGCTAACCTTCATCGTCGGTGAAGTCCTCCATCGACAAGAAGGGGTTCGGGGGGTGGGGTCTGGTCCTCGCTGGCGTGGGGATCTCTCTGCTCGTCTTCGTCCTGTACCTGAGGACGCTTGCGCCGACCATACTCCCCTACGACTCGCCCGATTTGCTCGACGTGCCGATGCTCCAGATGCAGGTCTGCGTGCTCGGCATGACGCACCCGACCGGCTACCCTTCGTACCTGATGCTCTCGCACCTGTTCACCTACCTTCCGGTAGGCGATTGCGCCTACCGCTCCAACCTCGCCTCCGCCGCCTACGCGGCGCTCTCCGTGACGGCGGTCTTCGCGGCGGGGTACCTGCTCAGCAGGCAGGTCGTGGCGGCGAGTGCCGCGGCCCTTGCTTTCGGGCTCGGTACGACCCTGTGGTCCCAGGCCGTCATGGCCGAGGTCTACACATTAAACGCTCTGCTCATCGCGCTCACCATCCTCGCGTTGCTCGTGTGGCGCGAGCGCCGCAGCGACCGCTACCTCCTGCTCTCCGCCTTCCTCGTAGGGTTCTGCATGACCAACCACCTCACCAGCGGGCTGCTCCTGCTGGCGAGCGTGCTCCTCGTCGCCTTCGTGGACTGGCGCAAGCTCGTGGACGTGCGGCTGGTGCTCAAAAGCGCCGCGCTCTTCTTGGTGGGCCTCGCGCCTTACCTCTACCTGCCGCTGCGGTCGGCCATGGACCCTCCGTTCAAGGCCAACGACCCAACCACCTTCGAGCGGTTCTGGTACGTGGTCAGCGGCGGAAATTTGCGCGGCGGGTTCTTCGCTTTCGGGCCCGCGGAGGTGCCGGGCAGGCTGGTGTTCTACATGAACCACCTCCTCGACAACCTCCACCTGGGACTGGTGGCCGTCGGCATGGTCGGCTTCGTCGTCCTCCTCGTGCGGGACCGCGCGGTCGCAGCTTTCCTCGGTTTCCTGTACCTCGGCTGGCTCTTCCACGCCGTCGAGAACGACATCCCTGACATCCAGCTCTACTTCATCCCGACCTATCTGGTGCTCTGCATCGCCATGGCCGTGGGCTTCGCGTTCATCCTCTCTGAGGCCGGGTTGCTCCTCGAGCGGTTCGAGAGGGTCCCGAGAGGGCTGGCTCTGGGCGTCCTCTGTGTAGTGGTACTGCTCCTTCCGCTGCCAGGCCTCGGGGAGAGCTACGCGCGCAACGACATGAGCGACGACTACAGGGGAGCCGAGATCCTCGACGACGTGGCCGAGAACGCAGCACCAAACGCAACTGTCTTGCACCACAGGAGCAACCTCTACTACATGGTGATGGTCGAGAAGCGGCGTCAGGACCTCACCCTGGTCGACCCCTTCTGGCACAACAGGGATATTGGCTACGCAGACATCGTCTGGCCCGCCGACGTCGACCTCGCCACCGCCGACCGTCGCTACGGGACCGAAGACTTCAGCGGGGTCACCGCGGCCGAGATAGCCGCGAAGAAGGGCCCGGTCTACGTTCTCGCCCAGCCCGACCTAAACCCGAACGGTCTCTACGAGGCGGGGTGGCGCACGGTCCAGGTCCAAGGGGCACTCTACGAGCTGATCCCGCCGGGCGACCAGACCTCCTAGGGCCCGGTGTCCTCTGCAGCGAGGCACTCCTCTCCGGCGCAATCGCGCAACACCTCGAGCCACCCCTCGAACCGCCACAGGCTATCGAGATCGGTCTCCTCGTAAACATTGTCGAGCTCGTACGGGTCCTTCTGCAGATCGTAGAGCTCACTCTCACCTGTCTCGTACTCCACGTACAGGTGGTTCCGAGTCCTCACGGCCTCGAACGCGGGGCGTCCCGCCTCCTTGACAGATGATCTCTGCAAGGGTGAGGCCCGTCCTGCCTGCTCCGAGGGCTGTACATCGCCGGTCAGCAGCCGCGGCCCTGCCTCTTCGGTCACGGAGGACGGCGCCACGGCCGACTCCGCAATAGCCTCCTCGAGGAACGCCTGCCGCCAGTCCTCCGGGGAGGGCGGGTTTTCGTCCAGCAGGGGACTCAGCGTCCTCCCGTCCACGAAGTCCGGGATCTCGGCATCGCCCAGATCGGCGAAGGTAGGGCCAAGGTCGTTGTTCAGGACCAGATGATCCAACTTCTGGCCCTTGGGGACGCCGGGACCACGCACGATCAGCGGGATCCTGATGTCCTCTTCGTAGGCTGTCCACTTGCCCACGCTCAGGCGGTGGGTCCCGAAGTGGAAGCCGTTATCCGAAGTGAAGAAGACGTAGGTGTTGTCCAGTTCGCCGCGCTTGCGAAGAGCGCCCACCAGGCGCCCGACCATGTCGTCCACGGAGAGCATCGACTGCAGGCGCTTGCGGTAGAGGTCCTCGGCGTAGGCGACCTGCTCAGGGTCCAGAGGCGGATTGTCGCGTATCCAGGCCGGTTTGTCCGATACGTCCTCCTCGTCGAACGAGGGAGGACGCGGCATGGAGACATCAGGGAGGGCGTCCGCATAACGCGGAGCCGGGTCTGCCGGCTGGTGAGGTGCCGACGTGCCGAGCCACATGAAGAAGGGTCGATCCGGCACCATGAAAGACGGGACGCGCCCGTCCGGGTCGTGGATAAAGTCGACGGCCTTGTCGGCGAGTAGGTCGGTCATGTGGTAGCTTCCGGGATCGTAGCTGACTACGCGGCCGTTCTCGTTGAGGTCGTGGCTCATGTAGTTGCCCGAGACCGCGTGCCAATCGTCCCATCCCGGCGGCACCTGGGTCCCCTCGTAATCGTTCATGTACTTGCCGAGCAAGACCGTCCGGTAGCCTGCATCGTGCAGCCAGGTAGCCACCGTCGAGTTCTGGTGGCCCAGGGAGCGAAACCTCTCGTAGCCGCCGTCCGGCGGGCCGTTCTGGAGGATCCCGTGATTGTGAGCGTACTGGCCGCGCAGGAAGGTGGCCCGGCTCGGGCAGCACAGAGAGTTCGTCACGAAGGCGTTCTTGAAGGTGGTACCCTCCTCGACCATCAGATTCTTCAGATTGGGCATGTGCGAGACATCGTTGAAGGCTAGATCGTCGGTGAGGATCATGATCACATTCGGCTGCTCCGCGGGCTCCGCGCCCGCCGCCCCCCTTGAATCCGCCCCGCCCCCTGTGTCTGCGACCTCCCTCTGGGACGCCGACTGGCCGCACCCGACCAGCACCAGCACGGCGAGCAGCGCGACGACCGCGGATATCTTTCCGGAGAGCGTGAGCCGATCCACGGCGGCCATTATAGGCGTCGACCGGCGGCGTGTTTAACCGGGGTCCGGTTCCTATACACTCTCTGGCATGAGCGTGGCCAACTCGACGAGGTCCGTCCCGTGCTGTATGACCTGAGCCGGGCTCTCCCTGTAGCGCTCCTGGTGTGCTTCCTGCCGGGATGGTTCTGGACGAGGCTACTGCTCGGCGCCTCAGCCGACCGCGCCGAGCAGGCCGCCTACTCGATAGCGGTCTCGATAACGCTGGTGCCGACCGGGGCGCTGGTGCTCTCCCGCCTTTGGAGCACGGGCGTGTCCCTCACGATAGCCGTCGCCGCCCCGCTCCTGGTGTTCGCGGCGGGGCTTGTAGCCTACCTGTATCTCGGGCCGGCCAAGGGCCCTGACGCCCCCCTCGCTCCGCTTCCACCTTCGCCGGGGACGCCCGCGCTCGCGATACTCGCTGCGGCGCTCGCGCTGGCGCTCGTGGCGTTCTTCGACGTCGTCCCTGGTGCATGGCCCGCCATCCTGGTCGCGCCGCTCGTGCTCGTTGCGGGGGTCGTCCACCTTCTGAGGTACCCCCGCCCCGCTCCGTCGCTGGCGGACGAGCGAACGACCGTGGTCTCTCCCTGGATACGCTACGGCGCGCTCTCGGTGGTTTTCCTGCTCATTCTCCTGCGGGGTTATCTGGGCCCCGTGTTGCACGCCTGGCCCTATCCGCGGGGGGTGGACCGCTACGAGCACGCTGTTATGACCGGCATGACGCTCTCGGATGGGAGCACCGAGTCCTTCATGCTGTACCCGCCCGGCTTCCACTTCCTGGCGGCGGAGCTCTCTCGCCTCACCGGCCTGGAGCCGCTCGCGATCTTCCCGGTCCTCGCTCCCCTGCTGCTCCTGCTGCCCGCGCTCGCCTGCTACTCGCTGGCGAGGAGGCTGTGGGGCTGGGAGTGCGGCGTGGCGGCCGCCCTCTTCTCCGGGCTCATCCTCGGCGGCGCATACCTGCACTTCGCCGAGGCCCGCTACCCCAACTTCATAGGGACGCTGTTCCTCGTCGTCCTGGCCCTGGCGGCCCTCGTGAGACTCTACGCCCCGTTCTCTTCAGCCCGCAGCGGTCTCCTGCTGGCCATCCTCGGCTCCTCGACGGTGCTCTACCACCAGATAGCCGGCTACACCCTGGCGGTCGTGCTCGCCTTCGTGGGTCTGCTGTTCGTGCCTTACCTCTTTCTTCGCGACAGGCCAAGAGGCGTGGCGCTCTTCCTCTCGCTCGCTCTGCTCGGGCTATTCTCGGTCTCCTACGCCTGGGACACCTACGACCTGGGACACCTCGCCACCGGTCTGCTCGGCGGGAAGGAGGAGACGGGGAGGGGAGGTCAAGCCGTGGCGATGGCCATAGGCACCAAGCCGACCTATGACCTGGGGCATCTGCTTGCGACGACCTCTGAGCCGGTGGCGTGGCTCGGGCTGGTGGGAGTGATCCTCGTAGTAGGTGAGCTTTCGCGCAGGAGGGTGGGAGCGCCGCAG
>DASTQK010000125.1:0-6678 GCA_035761765.1 Rubrobacteraceae bacterium | reverse complement strand
CTCGTCGAGCAGCCTCCCCTCCTGGCCGACCGCTATCACTGTGCCCATCGTGTCGAAAAAGTCCGTCATAAACAGGGCGAAGATCACTGGTATGAGCGAGATCCGGAGCACTTCCGGTATCGCAAGCACCCCGCCACCGATGGTGGAGGTATCGAAGCGGAAGTCCACGATGCCGCCTGGCAGCGGTACGATCCCGAAGATCATACCCGCTACGCCCGTAAGCAGGATGCCGAGCAGTATCCCCCCGCGCAGCCCGCGCGCAACCAGCGCGAGGGTGAGCACGAGCCCGAAGAGCGCCAGCAGAACCGGCCCCTGGGTGAAGTCGCCCAGAGCCACATAAGTCTCCGGGTTCTGGACCACGATCCCGCCGTTCTTGAGACCGATGAACGCGATAAAGAGCCCGATACCCACCGCGATGGCGAACTTGAGAGACATAGGGATGGCGTTCATAACCGCCTCGCGCAGATTCGTGAGCACGAGGATCGTCACCACGAGGCCCTCGATGACGATGACGGCCATCGCCTGCTGCCAGGTGAGGCCGAGGCCGAGGATCAGGGTGAAGGCGACGATGGCGTTGAGCCCGAGACCCGAGGCGAGGGCCACGGGGTAGTTCGCGAAGACGCCCATGGCGATGGATGCAGCCGCGGCGGCCACGCACGTCGCGAAGAACACGCCCGTGATGGGGAGCCCCGTCCCCTCGGTGCCGAGGATGGCCGGGTTGACGAAGACTATATAGGCCATCGTCATGAAGGTGGTAAGCCCGGCGAGTATCTCCGTCCGGAGGTTAGTTCCGCGCTCCGAGAACCCGAAGAAGCCGCCCACTTTTGTTCTCCCCTCTGCCGAGCTAGGTGCGCGACCAATATAGCAATACCGACGCCGGCTTTTCCAGCGAGGGCCGCAAGGCTCTCTTTCCGTTGTGAAAGAGATTCCCGCGCGGAGCGGGGAACGGTCTGGTACGAGTGAGCGCGAGCATGTATGCTGTCCATCGGCAAAAACCGCCGCGGATAGGGAATGTTCACGTCCCGGGTGGAGGTAAGGCATTGGAAGGGCGGGAGGCACCAGAGCCGGTCCCCGAATACACCGTCGTAGGGGTGTTGAACGACGGGGTCGAGCTCAACCAGGCCGTCAAAGAGGTCCGCGACCTCGGCGTTGACCGGGACGACCTGACGGTGATCCTCAAGCGCGAGGACATGAGCGAGCCGGAGCCGTTCCCCCCCGGCACGCGCTACATCGTGGTGCCCGGGGACAAGCGCGGGCTCGAGGTGCCGATTGGCTTCGCCATCGCTTTCATCATCTTCGGCATCCTCTTTGCCATCACGACGCCGGCCATCGGGATCCCGACGCTCATGGTCTTCATCTCGCTTGCGGCGATTCTCTTCGTCGGCTCGATGACCAGGGTTGGGGTCTCCCCGATCCTCACGGAGATGGGAGCCCCTTCCGATGAGGCCGGCACCTGGAACGACGACTTCGAGATGGGCAAGGTTCTGATCTTCGCCTCGACAAGGGAGCGCCGGCTGCTCAGACCGATGCGTGAGGCGTTGCAGCGCGCCGGCGCGACGTACTACATCGTTGACCGGCGCCTGGAGCCGCGCGCCGTCCACCAGGCCGTCCTGTACCGATCCGGCGAGCGCGCCGCAGGCGAGTCCGTCGCAGACCGCACCGGTAGCGCCTAGAAGGAGTCTCGGGAATGACCACAGCAACCCTCCTGGCACAGCTGGACCTCTCGAACGCGTTCTCCGAGATCGGCGGTGTCCGTTTCGTCACGGGCTTCGTGATGCTCACCCACATGTTCTTCGCGGAGCTTTTCGTCGGGTTCGCCATCGCCGCGCCGGTCCTGCAGGCGTGGGGGGCGCGCACGGGTAGCCCCAGGATGGACAGGCTCGCCCACTCCATGGCGCGCTTCAACGTACTCACCTTCTCGACGGGCGCGACCTTCGCGGTCCTGTTCGTGGTGATCCTCGTGGGGATATACCCGCGGGTCACGGCTTCGCTTTTCACCCACTTCTTCTACTTTATCGCGATAGCCATGCTCTCCATGTTCCTCGCGCTGTGGGGGATGTACTCCTACTACTACAAGTGGGACCGCTACGCGGTGCTCAACAAGAAGCGGCACATAGCGCTTGGTTTCACCATGGGCTTCTTTATCTGGATCTGGATGGTCATCATGACCGGCTTGGACACCTACATGGTGACGGGAGGCGGGCCTGGGAGGCCCCAGATCACCGAGGGCTCCATCGCGAGCTTCGGCGCTGCGCTGCAGGGGATATTCAACCCAATGTTCACGGATATGGTTCTGCACCGCACCTTCGCCAACCTCTCGTGGCCGGCCTTCGCCCTCGGCGCCTGGGCCGCCTTCATGTACGTCCGCTCGAAGACTCCGGAGGACAGAGCCTTCTACGACTGGAGCTCCTCGGTGGGGCTCACCTGGGGTGTGGGTTTCCTCATGTTGATGCCGATCGTGGGCTTCACGACGGTCTACGCGCTGAAGGAGTCGGCTCCGGGCGGCACGGGACCCGGGAGCGGCGGGGCTTACGAGCGGCTCACCGAGGGCGCGACCTCCAATCTGCTGACCATAAACCTCATCCTCGTCGTCGGTCTCTTTGTTCTCGGTAACGTGGCGATGTTCCTCGGCGCGGAGCGGCACCCGGACCACGCCGGGCGGGTGCCCATACGGTTCTTCGGGCTCGTGGCCGCGGTCGCGGGGCTCTACGCCATCTCGCCGCTGGCCGATTTTCCCTTCCTGTACATGCGCTACATCATGATGCTGGTCATGGTCCTCGCTACTCTCGGGGCGTTCGTTACCTACATGCGGGGGCGGATGCGCTTCCGGTACGGCAGCCCGGGGGCGAGCTACAGGGCGGTGCTCATGGCCCTGGGGGTCTTGGCGGCGGTGGTGGCGCTCAACATGGGCTTCATGAAGTCCAACTCGAGGGTGCCATTCACGGTATATAATCAGCCCGATTACACGGTGGAGCCCAGCACACCGCCGTCCGGGTTTGGCAGGTAAGGGCTGAACTTGAGGATCTTCTAGAAGGGGCGAGAAGTTGGCGGAGTTGCAGAAGGATCCGATGACCCGGGGCGACTTCCTGGGCTTCGGGGTTATGGGGGCGATAGTCGGGGCCGTGCTGACCATCCCTCCCGTGGCGTTCATCCTCGACCCGATCATCAAGACCAACATCTTGGGCCAGTCGAACGTCTCCGACGACTGGCAGCCGGTCGGGCCGGTCTCCGAGATCCCGGAGGAGGAGCCCGTGGTCTTCACGGTCGAGTTCCCGATAACCCAGTCCTACGGTAACCGGCGCATCCAGGAGGAGAGCGGCATCACCGAGGAGCAGTTCACGATCAGGAACGCTATCTGGCTCTCCTGGAGGCACGAGGTCAAGGTGAAGGGCCGGCAGGGGTCCATCGGCGACGAGCTGGGGGGTAGCCTGCGCCCGGTCTTCATGGACCAGAAGAGCGAGGGGTTCACCGAGCAGGAGCGCCAGGAGCTAATCGAAAACATCAACGTCCTCTCCAACTCGTGTGCCCACCTCGGCTGCCCGGTGCGCTGGCTCGTCGCCGAGGGTGAGGGCGAGTTCCTCTGCCCGTGCCACGGCGGCATCTACGACATCAACGGCAACTGGGTCGGCGGACCGCCCCCGCGGGGGATGTACCGTTACACCCGGGTAAAGGTCGAAGAGGACGGTATGCTCTACGTCAAGCACGAGTACGACGTCGAAGACAGGCTGGAAGCCCAACGTCCCTACGTGGTGTAGAGGCTAGAGAAGGATGGGCCCATGATCGGCAGGATAAGAACCCAGGCCCAGGATACCAGCAAGTTCCTGGTGGACTGGATGGAGCACCGCATGGGGATAGTGACTTTACTCGAGCACTTCCTCTACGAGCCGGTTCCCAAGAGAGGCGCCTGGCTCTACACTTTAGGGAGCGCGGTCCTCTTCACGATAACCCTGCAGTTCCTGACCGGCATCCTGCTCCTCTTCTACTACGTCCCGACGACCGACCACGCGTGGGACTCGGTCTACTACATCATGAACGACGCCTACTTCGGGCAGCTCATCAGGGGCATCCACTACTGGTCGGCCAACTTCCTGATGGCCATGATCGGGCTGCACATGGCCCAGGTGTTCTTCTCCGGCGGCTACAAGGCCCCGCGCGAGCTCAACTGGGTCGTCGGCGTCGTGCTCCTGTTGCTCGTCATCGGGCTCGCGTTCACCGGCTACGTGCTCAGGTGGGACCAGGACGGCTTCTGGGCCACGGTCGTGGGGATGAAGATCGGCTCCTACTCGCCGTTCATCGGGGGGTACGTGATCAACTTCCTCATGGGAGGGGACGTCGTTGGGCCCTCGACGCTCTCGCGCTTCTTCGCGATCCACGTGTGGCTTTTGCCCGCCGCGATAGCGCCGCTTATCGGCCTCCACCTCTACCTGCTCAGGCGTCACGGCGTCTTCGGCAGCGAGTTCGAGTACACGGACCGTCTGGCGAAGCTGCACGAGCGCCAGCGCGTCGAGGAGTACGCCGGCTACGAGGTACACGAGGACGAGGGCGAGCCGTACGTCGGACGTCGTGACCGGGCCGACAGGGACGGGGAGTAAGAGCGTTTACCGAGGGTACAGAGGCGTTGCTGGTATCATGCGAGCACGCGGCTAGCAGGAGAGAGGTGTAGAGATGTATGCTCCGGCGACTGGCAAGGCCAAACCGGTTGAAGAAGAGGTAATCACCCCGGAGAACGTCTACGAGCGACCGGACGAGACCATCGCGTTCTTCCCCGGGCAGGTCTTGAGGGACGGGTACGTCTCGACGGCGATTCTTATCGCCTGCGTGGTGCTCTCGTACGCCGCCCCGGCTCCGCTCTCCGAGCCGGCCAACACCGCCACCGTGACCTACGTGCCGCGCCCCGAGTGGTTCTTCTTCTTCTACGAGCAGATGCTCATGTTCTTCCCCGGCTACGCCCTGATATCCTTCGGGGCCGTCGTGGTGCCCACGATCTTCATCGTGCTCCTCTTCGCCTTGCCGTGGCTCGACCGGGGCCCGAACTACAGCGCCTTCAAGCGCCCCTTCGTGGCAGTGATAGGTATCCTGGTCGTCGTCGTTGTCGTGTTGAACATGCTGCTGGCGCTCAGCCGCATCATGAACTTCCCGGGGCAGTAGAAGGGGGGTAGAAGGTGCCCATAGGCGATCTCCAGGTCCCCATAATCGGGAAGAACGTCGTTATCGCGGTGCTCGTGCAGACGCACATTCTGTTCGCCGCGTTCATCATCGGGGCGGTCCTAGTGGCGGCTACGAGCGAGTATATGGGGATGGTCACGAAGCAGCCGAACTACGAGCGCTTCGCCCGCAGCCTGGCGCGCTTCGTGGTCTTGCTCTTCGCCTCGGGAGCCGCTCTGGCGATCACGTTCGTGCTCGCGCTGGTCACGCTCTTCCCCGTGTTCTTCTCGTACTTGCAGAACATCTTCTTCTGGGTGTTCCTGGTCGAAGCGTTCATGTTCTTGGGCCAGATCATCATCGTCTACGCCTGGTACAACGTGTGGGACAAGCTCGCCTACCGCAAGAGCCTGCACGTCGTCTTCGGGTTCGTCGCGGGGTTCTTCGGCCTGATGGCGATGACGATGATCGACGCCGTGGCCTCCTTCATGCTCACCCCGCCCGAGGTGGACCTGGCTAGCTCCGAGGCCGTCGCGCGCAGCTTCCTGAACCAGACGATGGTGCCGCTGAACATGCACCGCTTCGTCGGCAACTTCTCGTACGTGGGCTTCCTGGTCGCGGGGTGGGCCGGCTGGCGCTACCTCAGGACGACGCGCGAGGACGACAGGGAGTACTATGACTGGATGGGTCACTGGGGCCTCATCTGGGGCTTCGGCTTTCTTATCATCCAGCCGGTCATCGGCTACGGGTACCTGAAGGGGATCAGGGAGACCTCGCCGGCGGCGTTCGACACCATCATGCTCGGCGACAAGGCCTGGGTGTTCAACTTCCTGGCCCTCTGGCTGACGATCATGGCCCTGGCCTCGACGGCGTACTTCGTGCACAAGCTCAGGTTCGCGGTCAAGCCGGTGGAGTTCCTGCGCAAGCTCTCGGTTGGCGCCCTCGGGTTCACGGCGCTCTTCACGATCCTGAACGTCATACCGGCCAACACCTCGTTCATACCCCAGATCGGGCTGGTCTTCCTGGAGGGAGAGAACACGCAGATACCGCTTGGAAGCATGTACCCGTGGAAGTACATAGGCCTTATCGGCATGATGCTCGTCGGGTTCTTCGTGATCACGCTGTACCTGAGGGCCACGGCGACGGGCTTTTACTGGGGCAGGGCCAGCCGGTGGAGCCAGGGGGCGCTCATAGTCTGCGCCGTCACGGTCGTGCTCACAATGGTCACGATGGGCTACACGCGGGAGACGGCCAGGAGGGTCGATAACAACCCCGGCTACCTGATCTACAACTGCATAACCCTGGAGCAGGAGATCACACCCAGCACCTGCCCGGTCGAGGGCCTGGAAGGGAGCTCAGAGTGACCGAAATGGCTTTGCTGCTGCAGGAGGGGAGCACCGGCGACCCGACCGCGATAGGAATTTTCCGGTTTTTCGCCGGCTTCTTCATCATCATGAGCTTGTACATCGGGGCCTTAGCGTTCACGTACTGGATCAGCAAGGACGAATAGGTTCAAGGCTTTACGGGTTGTGAGGA
>DASTQK010000124.1:0-6463 GCA_035761765.1 Rubrobacteraceae bacterium | reverse complement strand
GACGCGTCGAACGCCTCATAGGCCACCTCGAAGGGGGCGCCGGAGTGGCCTGCGGAGACGACCACGCCGCGCCTCGAGGCGAGCGACATCAGATCTTGCGCCCCCTCGAGCTCGGGAGCGAGGGTGACCATCCGTACCGGGCAGAGGTCGAGAAGGTGGGCGAGCAGGCCGGGATCCGGCGGCACGATATGGGCGGCGGCGTGCGCGCCCTTTTTGTCCACGTTTATGAAGGGCCCTTCGAGGTGGACGCCGAGCGGCTCCGCGCCCGGGGAAGGTTCCGCCGCGCCGAGCAAGGGCAGGACCTCCTCGTAGAGGCTCTCCGCGGAGGAGATGATGGTCGGCAGATACGAGGTGGTCCCGGTCGCCAGGAGGGCTTTCGAGAGCTCTGCCGCCCGGAGGGGTTCTGTGGCAACGTCCACGCCGAAGGCCCCGTTTACCTGCAGGTCAACGAAGCCCGGCAGGAGCAGGGAGTCCGTATATTCGTGGACTTCCCCGGCGTCGCCCAGCAGCGAGTCGTCCGGGCTCACGTCGGCGATGAATCTGCCCTCGAGCAGGACGGTACCCTCGGGCCAGACCTCGTAATCCGTGACCACCTGCCCCCGGAGCGCCACGAGCTTCTCCTCCGACTCTCTCATGGTCTCCCCCTGACCAGCGCCGTGAGCGCGACCGAGGCGAGCGTCAGGTCGGCGACCGCGCCCAGCAACGAAGCCGTAAAGAGCACCAGGAGCGCCGAGTCGGCGTTGACGAGGGGAGCGCCGTTGCCGACCTGTGCATCCAACCATAGCGAGAAGAACACCGTCAGGATGCTCACAGAGAGGATCGTGATCGCGAAGTAGTAGAGGACCCAGGCCCAGACAGCGAGCGTCTTGGAGCGGTCAGCCTTCACCCGTTCGTCCCGTACCTCGTCTCCGCTTGCACCAGTATACAGCGGCCGATCCTCGGAGGCTCGTCGAGCGTGCTAAGGCAGCGAATAGCAGCTCTTGCTGAGAGCTCGAGCTCTCGACGTCAGCCGAGCGCGACATCCAGCGTCATCATCACCGCGAAGCCGACCATGAGGGACATTGCGGCTATGTCCGGGCTTCCTCGCTTGGCCTCAGGGACGAGCTCCTCGGCGACGACGAAGATCATGGCGCCCGCGGCGAAGGCGAGGGCGTAGGGCAGGATGGGCCTCGCGAGGATCACGGCCGCCGCCCCGAGAACCCCCGCGACCGGCTCGACCACCGCCGAAAGCTGGCCGTAGAAGAAGCTCTTCGCGCGAGACATCCCCTCGCGTCTCAGGGGCATGGCCACCGCCGTGCCCTCGGGGAAGTTCTGGAGTCCGATGCCGATCGCGAGCGCCACCGCCGCGCCTAGAGAGGCCCCGGGCACCCCCTCCGAGATGCCGAGGCCGACCGCCCCGAAGGTGACGCCCACCGCAAGCCCTTCGGGGATATTGTGCAGGGTTATGGCCGACACCAGGAGCACGCTGCGACGCCAGCTCGTGTGGATGCCCTCCGCCTCGTACATCTTCATCCCGGGGTGCAGGTGCGGGAGCACTCGGTCCAGGAGCCGCAGGAAGACGCCGCCGGCGAGAAACCCGATGACCGGCGGCACCCACTCGGGCAGAGATCCGGCCTCGGAGAGCTCTATGGCGGGCGCCAGCAGCGACCAGAAACTGGCGGCGATCATGACGCCCGCGGCGAACCCGAGCATCGCGTCCAGCAGTTTGCGGGGTACGTTCTTGGTCCCGAACACCAGCGACGCCCCGAGCGCCGTCATCCCCCACGTGAAGCACGTGGCCAAAAGCGCCTGCACGACGGGCGACAACCCCGTGAAGAAATCTATCATCGCGCCCCTACTACTGCAGGTGTTCCTTGTCCGGTGGCAAACACAGCCACATTGATAGCACGCAGCGGCCTGTCGCGAAAGAGGGCCGCAACTAGACGAGCAACGCCGTCGCGTACATGATGGCGACCCCGACCACGAACCCTCCCAGGTTGGGAGCTGAGAGGGCAGGGGTCTTTGTCCAGGCCGAGTCTTTGAGGAGAAGCCGCGTAACCTCGTAGATGACCTGAAGGATGGCCCCGGCTCCGACCGCCAGGAAGACGACCGCCAGCAGATTGGAGAAGGCGAAGCCCCCGATCCAGGTCCCCACGATGGCCGGCCCCCCGCCGAGCAACGCCAGCCACAGGAAGTGCACGAGGCGCGGCCTCTCCCTCAAGATGGGCGCGGCGATGCCGACCCCCTCGGTGATGTTGTGCAGCGTGAAACCCACGACCAGGAAGACACCGAGCGCCGCCTCCCCCAGGGCGAAAGCCGCCCCGATGGCGAGCCCCTCCCCCAGGTTGTGCAGCCCTATCCCGAGCGCTATCCGGTACGAGGTGCCGAGCCGACTCGATTCCTCGCGCCCCCGCCGCAGCAGCCGCTCGGTCCCCAGGAGCCCGAGCAACGTGAGCACGGTAAGCAGGATGACGAGCGGGATGCCGGAGAAGATCCCCGGCAGCGCGGCGGCCACCTCCACCGCCTCCTCCAGCGTGTCCACGACGAGGAAGGCGAGCAGCCCCACCGTCAGCGCCAGCACGAAGTTCATGCCCGAAGATCCCAGCCGCCTCAAGAACGGATACCAGAGCAGCCCCAGGGCTACCGGGACCACCCCGACATAGGTCCCGATGAGCGCGTAGCGCCAGAAGGTCTCGCCCGAGAACTGCGGCGTGAGGACGGCCACCGGCACCTCCGCGTCGAAGGTGGTCCCCGTGCTCGTAATGAGAACTATCTCGTAGGCCTCGCCCTCGACCCACGAGTACGGGATGGTCACCGTCGCAGACCCCAAACGTGGGATAGTGCTTTCCGGTTCCACCCGGAAGTCCCAGATCGCGTCGTTCACCACGACCTGGCTCAAGGTCACGGGCTCGGGCCCGCCGTTCCTGACCTCGAGGACGAACTCGTTCTCCGTCGGCAAGGCCACGCGCTGCACGCTGAGGTCCTCTACGGGCGGCGCGTCTTCGCGTCCCACCCCCGCCCCGTTGAGCACTATGAAGGCCAGCAGCACCCCGAGGCCCAGGAGCGGTACGAGCCCGAGGAGTACCCAGCCCGCTCCACGCTCGCTCTTCCCCATCTCTACCCCTCCACCACGTCGAAGAGCCCCATCCAGCCGAGCTCGGCGAACTCGCTGACGTGGGCGTGGAACATGAACCTGCCCGGGAATTTGTAGCGGAACTCCATGATCCCGCGCTCCCCCTGCCCGAATACCTTGGTGTCCGTGAACTCGGAGGGCTCGAGTTTGGTGCCGGTCGGGTAGTAGTGGAAGAAGTTGGCGTGAGTGTGGAAACTGTTGATGAGATCGAACTCGAGCGCGTTGACGACGTAGACCCTTACGAGCTCGTCCTTTTTTATCCGAACCGGGTTTTTCTGGTAATGAAAAGCTACGGTGTTGACGGCGTAGACCTCGTTTGAGGCGTCGAAGTTGGTGTCGAAGCCGTTCATGACCATGACCATCTCGTCGGCCTCCGGACGCTCCTCCCTGGGGTCTATGACGAACGCTCCGTAGAGCCCCTTCTCGATATGCTTGCGCAATGGCGAGGTGTGGCAGTGGTAGAGGTGGCACCCGAAGGGCTCGGCGTCGAACTCGTAGACGAACTCCTGCCCCGGCCCCACGAGCTCGAAGACCCCATCCATATTCGCCGGGTGAAACCCATGAAAGTGGATGGTGTGCGGGTGAGCGTCCCGGTTCCTGAATACGACCCGCAGCCGGTCGCCCTCTCGAGCCCTCAGAGTCGGCCCAGGAACCTGCCCGTCGTAGGCCCACGCCGGATACACAACGCCCGGCGCGACCTCGATCTCAACCTCCTCGGCCACGAGCTCATACTCCCTGACCGTCCTCCCACCCTCCACGCGATCCTCTCCCCAGTAGAAGTCCCGCAAGAACGCGCTCGGGTCGAACCGCGAGGTGTCCACCTCCCCCACCGTGCTGTTCCCGCTGTGGGAGCTTATGTGCTCGGCTTCCAGCTGTGCAACGTCGGTGCCGTGATCAGACCCATCATGGCCCCGCGCCCGACCCGCATAGGCCCCCAAAAACCCGCCGGAGATCCCCAGCGTCCCCGCAGCTCGCAGGAAGTCCCGACGCGAGATGCCCGGGTTCTCGCCCTCGCTCATCCTTGCTCCTCTCTTACAACCCACGAGCTACCCGATTATTAGCCTTACCTAATTTACTGAACTTCCCTACCTATTGTCAAGTATTTTGCTACTCTAAAGTCGAGTTTGGGTTTACTTGATAGAGAGAGTCTGGTCGATTAGCATTGGCGCGGGCATGGACGATCCTGTGGTGATTCGACATCCTTCGGCCTCGGTGGAGGACTATGTGAAGGCGATCTGGGAGGTAGCGGGGTCGGGGGCTGCTTCGACGAAGGACGTTGCGGAGCGGCTCTCTATCGCGCCTCCTTCGGTCACCAACATGTTCGTGCGGTTACAGGAGATGGGTCTCGTCGAGTACGAGCGCTATCGGGGGGCATCGCTCACGAGACGGGGGCGAGAAGAAGCGCTGCGTCTCATCAGGCGCCACCGCCTGATCGAGACCTTTCTGCTCGAGCACCTCGGGTATTCCTGGCGCGAGGTACACGAGGAGGCGGAGCGGCTGGAACACGCTGTCTCGGACGGGTTCACGGGGAGGCTGGCGGAGTTCTTGGGGCATCCGGATCAGGACCCGCACGGCGACCCCATCCCTGCTGCGGACGGCAGCCTCGCGCCGGACGACTCGTTCCCTTTGAGCGAGGCGACCGCGGGCCAACGGGTCCGCATCTCCAAGGTCGGTGACGACCCTTCGACGCTCGACTACCTCGGGGACCACGGGCTCGTCCCTGGCCGGCTCTTGAGCGTGAGAGAGGTGCGCGACCTCGACGGCGTCGTCACGGTGGAAGACGAGGACGGGGAATCCCACGCCTTAGGGGCGCCTCTGGCGGGCGCGGTTTTTGTCCGGGGCGAGTAGCGGGCCGTGAGCGAGAAGAGCAGGGTAATGGAGGGTTCGCCACCGGACTATCCGCGCTACAGGGTCGAGCCCGGGAGCAAGGTTTCCCTGGCGGAGATAGACCCGGACGAGACCGAGCGCTACCGCAAGAAGAAGGACGTCGCCAAGCACCTCGAGGCGCAGCGGAGGCGCATCCGAAACCTGCAGGAGCGTTTGTATGCCGAGAACAGGCGAGGGCTACTCATCGTGCTGCAGGCCATGGACACAGGCGGCAAGGACGGCACGATCAAACACGTCTTCGGGGGCATCAACCCCCAGGGGTGCCGGGTATCGTCATTCAAGGCCCCTAGCGCCGAGGAGGCCAACCACGACTTTCTCTGGCGCTACCACAAGAGCGTCCCGGCGAAGGGAAGGATCGGGATCTTCAACCGCTCCCACTACGAGGATGTTCTCGTGGTGCGCGTAAAGAATCTAGTCTCTGAGGAAGTGTGGCGGCCGCGCTACGGGATCATCAACGACTTCGAGCGCACGCTGAGTGCCGGCGGCATCACCGTCCTGAAGTTTTTTCTCCACATCTCCAAGGACGAGCAGAAAAGGCGTCTCCAGGCCCGCCTCGACGACCCGGAGAAACACTGGAAGTTCTCCAGCAACGACATAGAGGAGCGGGCGCTGTGGGACGCCTACCAGGCTGCCTTCGAGGACGCAATCAACAACTGCTCCACCGAATACGCCCCCTGGTACGTCGTCCCAGCCAACAAGAAGTGGTACCGCAACCTCGTCGTCGCCCGCACCATCGCCGACACCCTGCAAGCTATAGACCCCCAATACCCTCCCGCAGAGGAGGGTCTAGAGAAGATCACCATCCCCGACTAGAGCACTGGTGTACCCGGACCAGGACGGCTACCGCATAACCACCGACCCTCCGGAGCTCGACCTCAGCGTGGTCCACGGCTACCTCAAGGAATCCTACTGGGCCGCTGACATCCCGGAGGGGGTCGTTAGGCGAGGTCTTCACCCTCGAGCGCGTACCCCACGCTCTCCCACTCTTGCAGCCCACCGGCATAGAGGCGCACGCGTTCGTAACCACGGGCCTTCAGGACCCGGCAGGCTATCCGGCTTGCGGTGCAGGGGGGACCAGAGTCGTAGAGGACTATCTCGTCGTGGGGGTGAAGTTCCTGGAGTGCCTCTTCGACCGTGCTGATGCGCAGTGAGCCAGGAATGTGTGATGTCCGGTATTCCCACTCGCCCAGGGTCATAACGAGCTTGAAATCGTCCTTCCTGTCGAGCTTCTGTTTCAACTCCTGGGTGTCGATGAGATCCATTTCGGCCATCTGGGAACCTCCTCCGAGCAAAGATACAACGAGTAGGCGCTCGCCTTTTCAGGGCTCTAGTGGGTCCGGCACGACTTCTTCTTCCGCAATAGTCTGCTGCGCGCTCCCTTTTGATTTCTTGCCCTCGAGCAAGAGGGCTGCGCTGAGGGCGCTGGCACCAGCGAAACTGCCACCGCCACGAGCATAACCATCC
>DASTQK010000123.1:0-7755 GCA_035761765.1 Rubrobacteraceae bacterium | reverse complement strand
CAGGAACAGGGCGCTACCCAGAACGGTCATGACCATAGCCACCAGCCCCAGGCGCCCGGCGCGGCTTCTGGCGAGGTAGGCGCCCAAGGCAAACGTGCCGAAGATCCCGAGGATCAGACCGAGTATGCTGCCCAGCAGGTGGCCCAGCACGTAGTGGTCGGTGGTGACAAAGCGAGACCATGCCTCGTAGCGGGTGTTCGGGTCGGGCTGGGGGTCGAGGCTCGACCAGAAGGTCAAAGCTCCGTAGAGGGGCAGGCCAAGCAGACCCATACCGATCCACCTACCGATGTTCGGTGCGGACATAAGGGGCTCCTTTCCATCGGTTGTTGGCCCCCTGCAATGTTGGAGTCATGCCCATTCTACGGAACGCGGTGTTCCACGGCTATCAAGCAGGCGCTACAAACGATCTCCGGATTTCACCTTTACGGAGTACTCAGGAGTCCCAAACCCCTCGCACAGCCGCTCCAGGTCACGCCACACGTAACGACCCTTCACCTCCTTCGGTCCTAGAACGGGAGAAGCCGGCTCCCCTCAAGGGCGATGGTACAAGAGCCCCACAACTCATTTGACAAGCCCCCCGATTGGTATGACAATGTTGGCGGGGTGAGTGATCACGGTGGGCGCACCAGGCTCAGGGACCGGGCTGCGGGCCAGCTCCTAGACATGGTCATATCGAGTGGGCTGAGTCCGGGAGAGCGGCTTCCGCCCGAGCGTGAGCTTGTGGGACGGCTGGGGGTCAGCCGGACGGTGGTACGGGAGGCGCTCAATTTGCTCGAGGCGCGGGGCCTCATAAGCATCGAGCACGGCAGGGGCGCGGTGGTGAGTGGGGGGAGCACGCATGCGGTGCGCGACACGCTAGGGCTATTGTTGCGGGTGCGGCCCAAGGCGCTCTGGGAGCTACTGGAGATACGCGAGATCCTGGAGGTCGAGATCTCCGGGCTCGCCGCCGAGCGGGCCGGGGATGCGGACGTGCTGAAGATGCGCGGCCAGCTCGGCAGGATGGAGACCCTCATCGACGCGCCCGAGGGGTACGTCGACGCGGACGTCGAGTTCCATGCGCAGCTGGCGCGCAGCACGGGTAATGAGGTGCTACTGACTATGCTCGACCCCATAGTTGAGTTGCTGAGGACCAGCCGCCGGGTGAGCGCCTCGCGTCCGGGCAGCGCCCGGCGGGCCCTGCGGGAGCACGAGGAGATTTTGGCCCGTGTAGAGGCTGGAGACGCCGAGGGGGCGCGGGAGATGATGCGCGTCCACCTCGCCAACACCGCAAGTGACATCGAGGCGGCCCTCGCGGAGGGCATGCTCGGCGAAGAAGATATGGGGGAGATGGATGAAGGCTAGAGAACTGCTCTCGGGACTGGGCCTGCCCGCTCGCGACCTATCGGAGTTGCCCGACTCGGAGAAGCGTTTCCCGGACGGCGCGCAGTACCGCGTCGAGATCCCCAGCGTCGAGGGACCCCGCGTCCTGGAGGCCGTGCTGGATGAGGCACAGAGGCGTGGGGTGCGGCTACACCGGGTGTCGCAGGGCTCGGGGATCATGCTGCTCACAGACGCGGAGATCCTCGAGATGTGCGCGATGGCGCGGGAGGCGGGGCTCGAGCTCTCGCTCTTTGTCGGCCCACGCGCCTCGTGGGAGACAGGGGCGACCGTGGTGTCGGGGGCGGGCAAGGTGCTTGGGGCGCAACACAGGGGCCAGGACCAGCTCGCATACGCCCTCGAGGACGTGTTGCGCGGCGTGTCTCTGGGCCTGCGCGGTGTGCTCGTCGCCGACGCCGGGCTACTTTGGGTGCTCAGAGACCTCAAGGCAAAAGGTGATTTACCCTCGGACCTCGTCGTCAAGGTCTCCGTGCAGCTCTCCGCGGCCAACGCCGCGGCGGTCAGGGCCATGGAGGATCTCGGGGCGGATACGTACAACGTGCCCACGGACCTCGGTCTCGCGCAACTCGCGGCGATACGCGCGGCCTGCGACGTTCCGCTCGACGTCTACGTCGAGGTCCCCGACGACTTCGGCGGCTTCGTCAGGCACTACGAGGTGCCAGACCTGGTGCGTGTCGCTGCACCCGTGTTCGTCAAGGCGGGCTTGAGGAATGCGCCCAACATCTACCCGAGCGGCACGCACCTCGAGGCAACCGCCATAGCGCTCGGGCGCGAGAGGGTGCGGCGAGCCCGGATCGCCCTCTCCATGCTCGAGCGCTACTACCCGGAGGCGAAAGCGACTGAGAAGGGGATATCCTTCCCCGGCATACCCGTGGACAAGAGCGAGGTAAGCGCATGAAGATCACGGACGTAGAGACCTTCGTCGTCGGCACCGACTGGCGCAACCTGACGATCGTGAGGCTGCACACCGACGAGGGCCTGACGGGCCTGGGCGAGGCGCGGATGGTCAACCACACCGACGCGCTGGTGGGGTATCTGGCCGAGGCCGGGCCCAGGCACGTCGTCGGCCACGACCCGTTCAGGATCGAGGACCTCCTAAAGAAGATGGGCCGCGACGACTTCTCACGCGCGGGGGAGGTGATGAGCTCGGGGATCGCCGCCTTCGAGACGGGGTGCTGGGACATAGTCGGGAAGGCCCTGGATCAACCGGTCTACAACCTCCTCGGCGGACCGGTGCGCGATAGGATCAAGGCTTACGCGAACGGCTGGTACCGCGTCGAGCGCACACCCGAGGAGTTCCACGCCGCCGCCAGGAGAGTGGTCGAGAGAGGCTATAGAGCGCTCAAGCTCGACCCGTTCGGGCCCGGCCACTACGAGCTTGAACGGGACGAGAAGCTGCGGGCGGTCGCGCTGGTGGAGGCGGTGCGGGACGCCATAGGCCCCGAGCCGGAGATCCTGCTCGAGATGCACGGCCGCTTCTCGCCCGCGACAGCCATAGAGATGGCGAGGTTGATGGAGCCCTACGGCCTGGGATGGGTCGAGGAGCCCGTGCCGCCCGTGAACCTGAAGGCCCTCAAGAAGGCGTCCGAAGGTATCCCCGGGGGCGTGCCAGTCGCGACGGGCGAGCGCATCCACCAGCGCCTCGAGTACCGCGAGGTCTTCGAGCTGCAGGCAGCCGACGTCATACAGCCGGACATAAGCCACATCGGCGGGCTTCTGGAGACGAAGAAGCTCGCCGCGTGGGCCGACGCGTACTACGTGACCATCGCGCCGCACAACGTGGGGGGCCAGATCAACACGGCCGCAGCCCTACACCTCGCGGCCTGCACGACGAACTTCAAGATCCAGGAGTACTTCAACGACTTCGCCGACCCCTGGGTCCGCGACACCGCTCCAGGTCTGCCCGAGGTCGTTGACGGATACTTCGATCTACCGAAGGGTCCGGGCCTCGGCGTGGAGCTGGACGAGGAGGTCATAGCCGCCAACCCGAAGAAGGACGTCCACTTCAACCTCTTCGCCGAGGGCTGGGAGAAGCGCGAGACGGTCCGGAGGGCGGACCAGTGATCGACCTCTCGGGCAAGAAGGCGCTGGTGACGGGGGCAGGGATGGGCATTGGGCAGGGGATCGCCATAGAGCTGGCCCGGGTGGGCGCCGATGTTGCCGTCCACTACGCTCACACCGAACCGGAAGAGACGGTTAGAGAGATCCAAGCCTCCGGCAGGAGATCCGCTACCGTCCAGGGAGACCTGAGCAAAGCGGGCGAGTGCGAGCGTGTCGTCGAGGAGGCAGCGAGCTCCCTGGGCGGCCTCGACGTCCTTGTCAACAACGCCGGCGTCACCCGCGCCCTGGACTTCCTGGAGACAGACGAGGCAGCCTACGACGAGATGTTCGACCTGAACATGAAGGGCTACTTCTTCTGCGCCCGCAGGGCCGTCCCTTTCATGCTCGAGGCAGGCAGGGGCTCGATCGTGAACATAACCTCGATCCACGGCTTCGCGGGATTTCCTCGCCACGCAGCTTATGCCGCCACAAAGGGCGCCATAAACGCCTTCACCCGCGAACTGGCCGTCGAGCTCGCCGACCGGGGCGTCAGGGTCAACGCTATAGGCCCCGGTCTCATAGAGGTTCCCCGCTACTTCGATACCCCCGACTACACCACCGAGTTCGGCAATACCCTCGTCCCCGCAGGTCGGATCGGCTACCCGAAAGACGTGGCTCCTACAGCCGCTTTCCTCGCCTCCGACGCCGCGGACTTCATCACAGGGCAGGTGGTCTACGTGGACGGCGGTACCACAGCCCGTATGGGCCTGTGGTGGGAGCAGGTGCAGAGACCCCAGTAGTGCCGGACCCCGCTTGACACGAACCGAAATTGGTATGACAATGCTTGTTGGGAAAGGTGCCGAACAGCGGCCGAGAAGACAGGGGTAAGTGGATGAAAGAAAACGGCATAGGCGCTTACAGGCTTGGACGTCGTCAGTTTCTGGCGGCGAGCGCGCTCGCATCGGCGGGGTTATTGCTCGGGGGGTGCAGGCAGGAGGCGGCGCAGCAGGCGAGCCAGGGTGGGGGATCCGGCGGGTCGGGCGGCAACTTCCCGGACACGCCGGAGTGGAATTTCGTCTTCGTCAACCACGTCACTACAAACCCGTTCTTCGTACCGACGCAGTACGGCATCGAGGACGCGCAGGCGCTTCTCGGGACGACCTCGCAGTGGACGGGGTCCGAGGGCTCCGTTGTCAGGGAGATGGTTGACGCCATGAACTCGGCCATCTCGGGTGATGCGGATGGGATCGCGGTCTCCGTCGTGGACCCCGAGGCTTTCAACGACCCGATCCAGAACGCCCTCGATCAGGGTATCCCCGTTATCGCGTACAACGCCAACGGGGAGGGGCCTGGGACCAATCCGGCGCTCGCGTACGTGGGGCAGGACCTCTTCCAGTCCGGCGTGGAGATGGGAAACCGGATCGTGGACCTCGTCGGGGAGGGGCTGGTGGCGCTCTTTATCGCGACGCCGGGCCAGCTCAACATCCAGCCGCGCATCGACGGCGCGAAGCAAGCGATAGAGGACTCGGGCGCGAACATCGAGATCCAGCAGGTCACGACCGGTGCCGAGTTGCCGGAGGAGAGGTCCAGGATCGAGGCCTGGTACAACGGCCACAAGGACGTGGCCGGGATGTTCGCCGTAGACGCGGGGAGCACTCAGGGTGTGGCGCAGGTCATGGAGCAGTCCGGGCTGCACGAGCAGGGCGTCAGGGCCGGCGGCTACGACCTGTTGCCGGAGATCCTCCAGCTCATGAAGGCCGGGCACATAGACTTCACCATCGACCAGCAGCCATATTTGCAGGGCTTCTTCCCGGTCATGCAGCTCTACCTCTACAACATCTCCGGCGGGGTCACGGGCCCAGCGGAGACCAACACGGGCCTCATCTTCGTGACCCCTGAGACCGTCGACCGCTATCTCCAGACCGAGTCGCGCTTCGAGGGGGATTCGGAGCAGCAGAAGGTCGTGGAGGCGCAAGCGTAGGGGTCCTCGCGGCGAGCGAGAGGAGGCGACGTGAGCGAGACCACCGCGCAGGAGACGCCGGGGGCCGGGACGCAGGAACGTGGGCTCGTCGGTCGGCTGCTGGTCGGGCTCGTTCGCGTGCGGGAGGCGAGCATCTTCATCGTCCTCGTGGGGCTGGTGATCTATTTCGAGGCGGCCAACTCCGCCTTCCTCTCGGAGCAGAACATCCTCTCGCTCGCCCGGTTTGCCGTGCCCTACGTGGTCATCGCCTCGGTGCTGTGCATGCTGCTCATCTGCGGCGAGATAGACCTCTCGGTCGGCCAGTCGTTCGCGTTCGCGCCCATCGTCATGTACCTGGCTTACGAGAAGCTCTTCCTCGTGTTGCCGCTCGCCGTCATCGTGGGATTGCTGGCCGTCGCGCTCGTCGGGCTGGTGAACGGCCTGATCACGGTCTACCTCGGCGTCTCCTCGCTGATCACCACGCTCGGGATGTTCTTTTTGCTCGCGGGACTGAACGTGACGCTCACCGGCGGCTTCCCGGCGACCACGCCGGAGACGAGCGCCATCACGCAGGCCCTCGGGGAGTACGCCTGGTCGGGGACAATCTGGGCTCTGCTTATCGTGGCCGTCCTCCAACTGGTACTCTCGCGCACCCGGTGGGGGCTGCACACGTACGCCACGGGCGGTAACCCGGTCGGGTCCAGGGAGGCGGGCGTGAGCATCGCGCGCATCAAGATCGGCAACTTCATGCTCGCCGGCGTGCTCGCCGGTTTCGTCGGGATCATCGAGGCGTTCCGCATAAACTCCATAGACCCCCTCGTTGGCGGCCCTGACATCGTGCTCCTTTGCATCGCCGCCGCGGTCATCGGGGGGACGGCGCTCCTCGGCGGGGTCGGGACCGTCACCGGCGCGTTCCTCGGGGCGCTCGTGCTCGTCATCCTGAGGAACGGCTTCACGTTGCAGGGGATAAGCGCCTACACCTACAACATCATCCTGGGGGTAGCCATCCTCATCGCCATGATCCTCAACGTCTACGTCGCCAGGCTGCGCGGGGCAGGGAAGGCGTGATGGAGAACGGGCATACCGACGGCTCTGCCAACGGCTCGGACTTCCTGCGCGTCGAGGGTATAGTCAAGAATTTCGGGGCCATCTCCGTCCTCAAGGGTGTGGACATGCACGTCGAGCGGGGGGAGGTGCTCGGGCTCATCGGGGACAACGGGGCGGGCAAATCCACCCTGATCAAGGCCATAACCGGCTTCCACCGCCCGGATGCGGGCAGGATCCTGATCGAGGGCCAGGAGGTCAACCTCCGCTCGGTCTCCCAGGCGCGCGCTTTGGGCATCCAGACCGTCTACCAGGACCTCGCGCTGATCAACGAGTTATCCGTCTTCCACAACATGTTCCTGAACTCCGAGATGACCGTGGGACCGTTCCTCAACAACCGCAAGATGAAGGAGAAGACAGCCCAGTACTTGGAGGACATGGGCGTCAGGATCCCCTCCATCGATACCGAGGTAGCCCGTCTCTCGGGTGGCCAGCGCCAGGCGATAGCCGTCGCGCGCGCCGTCTACTCGGACGCCAAGATGCTCCTGCTCGACGAGCCGCTCGCGGCGATGGGGGCCAAGGAGGGCGCCCTGATCCTGGACCTCATCCAGCGTCTCAAGGACGAGCGAGGCATACCCATGATCCTCATAGTCCACAACTACGCCCAGGTCTTCGACGTCTGCGACCGCGTGAATTTGCTGCGCAACGGCCGCATCGAGTACGACAGGCCCGTCGCCGAGACCTCCGTCGAAGAGCTGACAGAGCTGGTCGTCTCCGAGTACCGCAAGGCCCGCGAGACGGGTAACGGACGGCAATAGACCGGCTCCACTTGGAGTCTGCCTGGGCGACAGGGCTTCGGTGGTTGGGGCTGTGCGGCTGGCTCTGAAGGCCGTCAACAGAAGGGAGTGATTCGGAGATGAGCTCGAGCGATGGAATCGGCCAAAGGGGGATGAGCAGGCGCGAATTCTTGAGGCTGAGCGCTGCCGGGACGGGTCTGCTGTTGCTGTCCGGTTGCGGAGGAGGAGAGACGGAAGGTGGCGGTCCCGTCACGCTCAGCGCGCTGTTCATGAAGCAGGCGGCCTACAGCGATGCCGACGTCAAGAACATGACGGAGCAGTTCCAGAAGCAGAACCCGAACATAAAGGTGAACCTCACCTTCGTGGCCTATGAAGCGCTGCACGACAAGATAGTCTCCGCGGCCCCGGCCGGGACCTACGACACGGTCCTGGTGGACGTCATCTGGCCGGCCGAGTTCGCCAGCAAGAAGATGATCGTGGACATTACGGACCGCTTCCCCGAGAGCGAGCGGAGCAAGATCTTCGACGGAGCGCTGA
>DASTQK010000122.1:0-4914 GCA_035761765.1 Rubrobacteraceae bacterium | reverse complement strand
CCACGATCCACAGGCCATCCTACATGGACTACGTAGGCATCAAGAAGTTCGACTCCTCGGGCCAGGTCACGGGCGAGCGGCGCTTTCTGGGTCTCTACACCTTCTCCGCCTACAGCATGAGCGTGCTGGAGATACCGCTGGTAAGGCGCAAGGTCAGGTACGTCCTGGAGCGCGCCGGCTTCCCGCCCGAGAGCCACAACGAGAAGGATCTCATCGAGATCCTAGAGACCTACCCGCGCGACGAGCTGTTCCAGATCTCCCGCGAAGAGCTCTTCGAGATCTCGATGGGCATCCTCCACCTCCAGGAACGTCAGCGCACGAGGCTCTTTATCCGGCGCGACACCTTCGGACGGTTTTTCTCGTGCCTGATCTTCGTGCCGCGCGACCGTTACAACACGAACATCCGGACGAGGATGGGGGAGATCCTGCAGCGGGCGTTCAACGGGGTGAATACCGAGTTCAACGTCAGGTTATCCGAGTCCGTGCTCGCGCGGCTCCACTTCATCATCTACACCGAACCCGGCGAGGTCCCGGACTACGACGCGCGGGCTATCGAGGAGCGTCTAGTCGAGGCGACGCGCTCGTGGACGGACAACCTCTACGAAGCCATGATCGAGCACTTCGGAGAGGAGCGAGGAACCGAGCTCTTCCGCAGGTACCGCGACGCCTTCCCTCCCGGCTACCGCGACGGCTTCCTCCCCCGCACCGCCGTCTCGGATATCGCGAGGATGGAGGAGCTCGCCTCCGAGGACGACATAGAGATGAGCCTCTACCACCCGCTCGAGGAACCCGAGAACTTCCTCGGCTTCAAGCTTTTCAGGCTGGGGGAGCAGATATCGCTCTCCGACACCCTCCCATTGCTGGAGAACATGGGCGTGGAGGTGGTGGACGAGCGCCCGCACAGGATAGAGTCGGCCGGCTCGCCGGCGGTCTGGATCTACGACTTCGGCCTCCTGCACAAAGGACACGGCGAGCTCCAGACGGGCGAGGTGCGCGAGATCTTCCAGGACGCCTTCGCCCGCGCCTGGCGCAAGGAGGTCGAGGACGACGGTTTTAACCGCCTGGTCCTGCGCGCCAGGCTCACCTACCGCCAGGTCACGGTGCTGAGAGCGTACTGCAAGTATTTGCGCCAGGCTGGCACCACGTTCTCGCAGGACTATATGGAGGACGCTCTCTTCGCGAACCCGCACATCACCACGCTACTCGTCAGGCTCTTCGAGGCCCGCTTCGACCCGAACCGCCAGCAAGCTGCCGAAGCGGAGACGGAGCGGCTGAAGGGGGAGATCGCGGAGGCCCTCGAGACGGTCGAGAGCCTGGACGAGGACCGCATCCTGAGGAACTTCCTGAACGTCACCCTCAGTACGGTGCGCACCAACTACTACCAGCGCACGCCGGAGGGAGACCCCAAGGCCTACCTCTCGTTCAAGTTCGACCCGAGCGACATTATCGTGCTGCCGCTGCCCCGCCCGAAGTTCGAGATCTTCGTCTACTCCCCGCGCGCCGAGGGCGTGCACCTGCGCGGCGGCAAGGTCGCGCGCGGCGGCATCCGCTGGTCCGACAGGCGCGAGGATTTCAGGACGGAGATCCTGGGCCTCATGAAGGCCCAGACGGTGAAGAACGCCGTGATCGTGCCTGTGGGCGCGAAGGGCGGCTTCATCGTGAAACGCCCGCCGGCCGAAGGTGGCCGGGAGGCGCTGATGCAAGAGGTCGTTGCCTGCTACACGACCCTCATCCGCGGCATGCTCGACGTGACGGATAACAGGGTGGGCGACCGCGTCGTGCCGCCCGAGGACGTGGTGCGCTACGACGAGGACGACCCCTACCTCGTCGTGGCTGCGGACAAGGGCACGGCGACTTTCTCGGATATCGCGAACGGCATCGCGGGCGACTACGGGTTCTGGCTCGGCGACGCCTTCGCCTCGGGGGGCTCCGTGGGCTACGACCACAAGGAGATGGGGATCACGGCCAAGGGCGCGTGGGAGTCGGTGAAGCGCCACTTCCGCGAGCTCGGAGTGGATATCCAGAACGAGGACTTCACCGTCGCCGGTATCGGTGACATGTCAGGGGACGTGTTCGGCAACGGAATGCTTCTCTCCAGGCACATCAAGCTAGTCGGGGCCTTCAACCACCTCCACATCTTTCTCGACCCCGACCCCGACCCGGAGACGAGCTTCAAAGAGCGCGAGCGGCTCTTCGGGCTGCCGCGCTCCTCGTGGTCGGACTACGACGAGAGCCTCGTCTCCGAGGGCGGCGGCGTGTACGCGCGCACGGCCAAGTCCATCCCGCTCTCCCCACAGGTGCAGCAACTACTCCACGTCGAGGAGGAGACGCTCACGCCGAACGAGGTGATCCGGGCCCTCCTCAAGAGCAGGGTGGACCTGCTCTTCAACGGCGGCATCGGGACGTACGTCAAAGCCACGGAAGAGACCAACGCGGAGGTCGGTGACAGGGCCAACGACGCCGTGCGGGTAGACGGCGCGGAGCTCGGGTGCCGCGTGGTCGGCGAGGGCGGGAACCTCGGCTTAACCCAGCGCGGGCGAGTCGAGTACGCGCTGAGCGGCGGGCGCATCTACATGGACGCCATAGACAACTCAGCCGGCGTGGACTGCTCCGATCACGAGGTGAACATCAAGATCCTGCTCGACTCCGTGGTCGAGAGCGGCGACATGACAGAGAAGCAGCGCAACGAGCTGCTCGTCGAGATGACGGAGGAGGTGGGTCAACTCGTCCTGCAGGACAACTACGAGCAGACGCGGGCCATAAGCAACGCCCTTGCCCTCGCTCACCCCATGATCGACGTTCACGTGCGCTACATTGCCGCGCTCGAGCACGCAGGCAGCCTAGACCGCGAGCTCGAGTTCCTCCCGAGCGACGAGACCCTAGCGGAGCGGAGGTCCGAGGGTATCGGCCTCACCGCCCCCGAGTTCGCCATCCTGCTCTCGTACACCAAGATCACGCTCTACAAGCAACTGCTGGCCTCGGATCTCCCCGAGGACCCGTACCTCTCGGTCGAGCTGGAGCGCTACTTCCCCACTCCTCTGCGCGAGCGCTTCCGCGAGAGGATGCGCGAGCACCGTCTGAGGCGTGAGATCCGGGCAACCAGCGTGGCGAACGACCTGGTGAACAAGGGCGGTCCCTCTTTCGCCTTCCGCCTCGGGGAGGAGACCGGGGCGCCGCCCGCGGAGATCGCGCGGGCGTACACGGCAGCCTGCGAGGTCTTCGACATGCGCTCGCTCTGGGACGAGATAGAGGCCCTGGACAACGTGGTCGAAGCCCAGACCCAGACTAGGATGCTCCTGGACTGGCGCCGGCTGGTCGAGCGCGCCACCCGCTGGTTCCTGCGCAACCGCCGACCGCCCCTGGACATCTCCGCCACCGTCTCGTACTTCTCGGAGGGCGCCTCGGAGCTCACCCGCCGCATCCCCGAGCTACTCCTCGACGCCGACCGCGTGACCGTCGAGAAGGCCACAGAGACGCTCGTCGAGGCGAACGTTGCGAGGGAGCTGGCACGCAGGGTCGCCATCCTGGACACGGTGTTCTCCGAGCTGGACATTGTGGACGTCGCCGTCGGCACCGACGAGCCCGTCGAAGAGGTGGCGGCTGTCTACTTCACATTGGGAGACCGGCTGAGGCTGCACTGGCTGCGCGGCCACGTCGATTCCCTGCCCCGCGAGAACCGCTGGCAGGCGCTCGCAAGAGCGGCGCTGCGCGACGACCTCTACGGCCAGCAGGCAGAGCTAACGGCGGAGATCCTGCGCAGCACCCCATCGGAGCTCACCGCCGGCGAACGCATCGACGCCTGGGTTGAGGCGAACCGGGCGCAGGTAGAGCGCGCCTTGCAGGTGCTCACCGACATAAACGCCAGCGGGGCCTTCGGCCTCGCGACCCTCTCGGTCGCGCTGCGCGAGGTCCGCAACCTCATAACCTCCTCCGCGCCGGCGGAACAGGTCCACGAAAGCCAGACGTGACGCCGGCGTGAGCGACCCGGAAGAGCTCGTCCGGGCTGTGATCGCATTGGGCGTGCGCGACCCCGGAGTCCTCGAAGCCCTCCGGGGGGTGTCGAGAGCTGGGTTCGTCCCACCCGACCTAGAGCAATGGGCGAACCTGGACCGCCCGTTGCCGATCCCACACGGGCAGGTCACCACCCAGCCCTCGCTCTCGGCGAGGATGATCGAGGCACTCGACCTCTCGGGCTGCGAGCGCGTTCTCGAGGTCGGCACCGGATACGGCTTCCAGACGGCCCTGCTCGCCCGCCTCGCGAACTTCGTCTTCAGCGTGGAGCGCTTTCCGGATGTCGCCGGGACCGCGAGGAAAAATTTGAACCGCCACGCGATAGCGAACGTCGAAGTGATCACCGGCGACGGGACGCTGGGGCTTCCGGAGCACGCTCCCTACGACGCCATCCTCGTCTCCGCGGCGTTCACCTCCGTCCCGCCGCCGCTCGCCGAGCAGCTCGCCCCCGGCGGCAGGCTCGTCCAGCCGATAGGCTCGGGCGGCGAGGAGGAGGTGGTCCTCTTCGAGAAGGTGGAGGGGGGTCTCGCGCGCCGCCGCACCGTCACCGGGGCCTACTTCGTCAGGCTCTACGGCGCCTACGCTTTCCAGAACCGATGAAACGGGACCGTTTTGGACTCAACTATGGACGTAACCCCAACGGGCACCGAGCCGTGCCACTAGGCACTTACCGGGCCGGGGGCGCTAAGAGACCCCGGCTCTCTCTTCTTGCCCGTATTCACCCGACCAGGTGGGATGGGTGTTATCGGAAGTCCGCGTAGCCCGGTCCACTAAGATCAGAATAGGCGCGAGAGCCACTGCCCTACCCCTGCCATTCGATGTGAGTTTTCTCATCTCTCTCACAGGCTATTCAAATACGCCGGAGTCATGCTTGTGTGTGGTTGGAGTCATCTGGAAGGACGC
>DASTQK010000121.1:0-5428 GCA_035761765.1 Rubrobacteraceae bacterium | reverse complement strand
GAGATCGAACCGGGTCGGCGGCTGCGCAACCTCCTCGAAGAGATCGAGCTGGCTGATCAGGTCGGCCTGGACGTCTTTGGCGTCGGCGAGCACCACCGCCCGGACTACGCCGTCTCCGCGCCGGCAGTCGTGCTCGGAGCGGCCGCGGAGCTCACGAAGCACATCCGCCTGACGAGCGCGGTAACCGTGCTCAGCTCGGACGATCCGGTCCGCGTCTTTCAGGACTTCGCGACGCTCGACCTCCTGTCGGGCGGGCGCGCCGAGATCATGGCCGGCCGCGGCTCGTTTATCGAGTCGTTCCCGCTGTTCGGCTACGACCTGAACGACTACGATGAGCTGTTTGCCGAGAAGCTCGAGCTATTGCTGAAGCTGCGCGAGTCGGAGCGCGTCACGTGGTCGGGCAGACACCGCGCACCGCTCGACGACGCCAGGGTCTACCCGCGCCCGCTCCAGGACCCGCTGCCGGTCTGGATCGCTGTCGGCGGAACTCCGCAGTCGGTCGTGCGCGCCGCGGTGCTGGGGTTGCCGCTGGCGATCGCGATCATCGGTGGCCAGCCCGAGCGCTTCGCGCCGCTCGCTCGGCTCTACCGTGAGGCAGCAAGCCGGGCCGGCCACGACCCGGCGCGGCTGCCGATCGGCATCAACTCTCACACCTACGTGGCCGAGGCTTCCCGGCAGGCCAGCGACGAGTACTTCCCCACCTACGCCGCGATGATGAACCGGATCGGCCGAGAGCGCAGCTGGCCACCGATGAGCCGCTCTCAGTTCGAGGCGGGCCGCTCACCGCGCGGCGCGCTCCTCGTCGGCAGCCCGGAGGAGGTCGTCGAGAAGATCCTCTTCGAACACGACCTCTTCGGCAACCAGCGCTTTATGGCGCAGATCAGCGTCGGCGCGCTGCCGCACGAGAAGGCAATGCGCGCGATCGAGCTGTTCGGCACCGAGGTCGCTCCAGTCGTTCGCAAGGAGCTCGCGCGCCGGTCCGCCGCAGGCGCAGGAGGGCCTGCGGGGGTCTGATCTCAACACGCGGTAACGCTCTCAATACAATGAGTTCAGCGGTCACGATGAGCCTCCTTGAGGCGGGTCATGATCGCCGGAGCCAAACGCGGCGTATTTTGCTCGGTGCTGTGGTTAGGGCGGCTGGCTAGCGCCCCTTCCGAAGGGCGGACAAGACGTCCTGGGGGCCGCGGTACTCGCCCTCCGGTAGCCTCTTGCGCAGCTGGCCGAGGACAGGGCCCGGCACCCCGTTGCGCTCTAGTCTGCCGAGCAGCTCCTCCCTGCGGGCGGGGAACTCGACACCCTCCAGGTATCTACCCACCTGGGCGGGCAAGCGCTTCCTCAAGAAATCCACGGTCCTTTGCCTCCTTGTGGCCGATCGCTAGCGTGATGGTACCGTAACCTGACTTCCGCCTCGTAGGAAGTTCTCGGAAGTCTGCAGGCAGCATCCTGCACAGTCGCGACGCTCGAGTTCATCAGTCCGAGGGTACCCTTGATCACAGCTGGTAGCGTCGCTACTTAGAGGTACAGGTGGGTACATGTACGGTGCGCATATCTGGAGGGAGACCCTAGTGTAACAACCGTGCAGCAACCGCCCCTAACGTGCCCACCTATCCCTCATGTGAGTACCAACGGCTCGGCAAGTTCAAGGTTTCTCACCGCGCAGAAGTGGGAGAGGCACGCCCAGCTCACTCCTACCGAAAATCGATGCCAAACCTTAGCCTTCGTATCTGCACCATTGCCGTATGCTGTACTTCGAAGTGGCAGCTGCCCGGAAAAACCTATGGGGGTTCGGTATGACCATCGAGTTGACGTCCATCGGCTACGTCCGTACGGATTCCACGGAGCTCCCCCGGCACTGGAGCGTTTCCGACGTGGAAGGGACGCTCGTTATCGACGAGGAATATTCGGAAGGACTTCGAGACATCGAAGCTGGCCAGCGGATAGTCGTGATCTTCGCCTTCCATCGGAGCCCGCAGTTCTCTACCGCGTTCCTCAGGCAGACGTCAGGGCACACCGGGAGGGAGACGGGCGTGTTCAGCACCTGTTCGCCTATCAGGCCCAACCCTATCGGGATGTCGGTCGTGGAGGTGCTCGGGATCAGGGACGCGAGCATTGACGTTAGGGGGCTGGACATGCTGGACGGCACGCCCATACTCGACATCAAGCCCCACATAGAAGGCCCTCGCGGATAAAGCCGCCCGGGGTCGGAGGTTGCGGATGCTTGCCCTGGAGGTGCACGTGATGGTGCTCGGAGGTTTTGAGCAGGGGTTGGGTAACCCCCGACCGCCAGTAGAATCGTCTTGTAGGCATCGGGGCCGCCAAACTTACCGACCCAGAAAGGAAGTCGCGTTATGGATTGGAAGATCGAACTGGTAGCGATACCTGTCTCTGACGTGGACCGGGCGAAGGCCTTCTACACCGAGAAGGTTGGCTTTAACGCAGACCACGACCACAGGGTCAGCGACGAGGTGCGCTTCGTTCAGCTGACGCCTCCCGGTTCGGCCTGCTCGATCGCCCTGGGGACCGGGATATCGCAGTCGGAGCCAGGCTCCGTCCAGGGTATTCAGATGGTCGTGTCGGACATAAGCGCCGCGCGTGCAGAGCTCCTCGAACGAGGGGTACAAGTCAGCGAGGTCCAGGAGTTCGCCTGGGGCTCGTTCGTCTTCTTCAGCGATCCGGATGGCAACGGCTGGGCCGTGCAGCAGATTCCCGCTCGCGACTAGCGGCGCACCACCGGCGACGATACCGAGGCGATGAGCAACGCTACGCTTACCCATGTGCCGCTCGTGCAGGTGTCCAAGGCGCCACTCGACGGCGTTCGAAGGTCTTCAAAGGAGCTCTGGTCGCGATGACCGACACACCTGTACTCTCTCCGCGTGCGCTCAACCGCGCCACGTTGGGGCGGCAGATGCTGCTGCGTCGCCAGAAGCTTCCTGCCCTGCGGGCGATAGAGCACCTCGTCGGGATGCAGGCGCAGGCCCCCGACCCGCCCTACGTTGGCCTGTGGACGCGCCTGGAGGGTTTCTATCCCGACGAGCTGGTCCGCCTGATCCTGGACCGGCGTGCGGTCCGTATCGCGCTCATGCGCAATACTGTACATCTGGTTAGCGCCCGCGACTGCCTCGCGCTCCGCCCCCTGGTGCAGCCGGTCATCGACCGCGGTCTGCGCGCACAGCGCGAGGGCGTCGAGGGAGTGGACCTCGAGGCTCTTTCCGCCGCGGGCCGAGCGCTGCTCGAGGAACGGCCGCGTACCGCCAGGGAGCTCGGCGTGCTGCTACAGGAGCGGTGGCCCGAGCGCGACCCCGCCTCCCTCGCTCGCGCCATCCGCCACCTGGTGCCGCTCGTTCAGGTGCCGCCCCGCGGCATCTGGGGAAAGAGCGGACCCGCCGCCCACACCACCGCCGAGGCCTGGCTCGGCCGACCGATCGACCGTGACCCCTCCCTGGAGGAGATGGTATTGCGCTACCTGGGGGCGTTCGGGCCGGCCACCGTCAAGGACGTGCAGACCTGGTCGGGCCTGACCCGGCTGGGCGAGGTCGTCGAGCGGCTTCGGCCACGCCTCCTTTCCTTCCGCGACGAGCACGGAAGGGAACTTTTCGACTTGCCCGGTGCGCCGAGACCCGATCCCGAGACCCCGGCACCGCCGCGCTTCCTGCCCGAGTTCGACAACTTGATCCTGTCCCACGCCGACCGTACCCGCGTCATCGCCGAAGAGTACCGCAAGGCGATCACCTCCAGGAACGGCATGGTTCCGGCCACCTTCCTCGTCGATGGCTTCGTGCGGGGAACATGGAAGTCGGAGTTAACCCGCAGGAAAGCTACGCTCGTGATCGAGCCGTTCGAGGCTCTGGTCAGACCGATTCGCGGCGTTATTGCCGAGGAGGGAGAGCGGCTCATCCGGTTCATGAGGGATGGCGCCGAGGCGTTCGAGGTCCGCATTGTAGAGAGAGCCTAGGGCGTCTTCTTCGCACCATCGATCGTACACAGGCCCTGGCCAATTCGGGCTGCTCACGAGCAGGATGCCGATACTCGTGCTCTCTGCGCCGGTCAACGAGCAAAAATGTGCTTGTTTGCAGCTGTTATGCAGGCTCCAGAAACGTCTAGCAAACCATCGTGCCGCCTCTGGACGGCGGAGGTCAGGGGTCCGACTCCACTCGTAGACACTGCTGAGTTTGACCGACCCTGAATAGCAGCTATTCCTCCGAGCTATTCGACCCCGAGCTCGCCTTGTCGCCTTCGCATACAAGGGGACTATGGAGGCCTTGAGAGAGTCCGGAGGATCACCTATAGTACCTTCCGCTTCATCTGTCCGAGTTACTACACACCGGGCACGCAGGAATGGGAAGCATTCCAAGGGAAGGCGAGAGCGTACGTGTGTACTCTACCGGGTGATTCGCGCCGGGCCTGGGAGATGCTCCTTGACGAACAAAGGTGAAAACCTCACGGGTATGGAAGAATCCTCTACCTCCGGGCCAGTGTTACTCGCTGTGGACGACGACCGTGATGCCCTAAGCAGAATCAAGCACGAGCTTTGTCAGCGCTACAGCAGCTACTATCGCGTCGCGTGCGAGGACTCGCCGGTAGCGGCCATGCACACGCTGCGGGACCTCAGAGCAGCTGGCGAAGCGGTTGCAGTCGTGCTAGCCGACCAGTGGATGCCCGGCATGACGGGCGTAGAGTTTTTGACCCATACTCGTCAGCTTTACCCCGGCGCGAAGCGGGCGCTCCTGTTCGAGCGCGGCAACAGGACTACCCGAGAGCCGATCCTTCAAGCGATGGCCCTCGGGCAGATCGACTCCTATGTGCCCAAGCCAGAGCGGGCTCCGGACGAGGAGTTCCACAGGGACATCACACATTTCCTGGAGGAATGGGCGAGGGACTACCGCCCCGCATCAGTGGCGGTGCGCATAGTCGGTGAGCCGTGGTCAGCGCGGTCTCACGAGCTACAGGACATACTAAATCGTAGCGTAGTCCCGTACGCGTTCTATCCGGCGGATTCGGAGGAGGGGCGAGAACTCCTCGACGGGGTAGACAAGACTTCTGCGCGGCTTCCGGTTGTGATCATGTTCGACCGGCTAGTGCTCGTCGACCCTTCCAACGCAGAGCTAACAGACGCTTTCGAGATGTGCTCTCCGTTTGGACTGAACACCCTGCCGGACGTGCGGAACTTTGACCTCGTGATCATCGGGGCAGGACCTGCCGGCCTAGCTGCAGCGGTCTATGGCGCCTCCGAGGGGCTTCGCACGGTGGTCGTAGATAAGGAGACCTTCGGCGGACAGGCGGGCACCAGCTCCCTGATACGCAACTACCTCGGTTTCTCACGGGGAATCAGCGGCTCGGAGCTGGCATGGGAGGCTTACCAACGAATGAGCAGGGGCAAGAGAATCCTACCTCGCAGGATAGATCTCCACTAGTGCACTAATGCCGGTTG
>DASTQK010000120.1:0-11809 GCA_035761765.1 Rubrobacteraceae bacterium | reverse complement strand
GGTGAGTTCTTACGGTGCCGGTACCCGCTCGAGCGGCGTGGTCCGCATCCTGAAGGACCTGCAGGAGGATATTACCGGGCGCCACGTCCTGATAGTCGAGGACATCATAGATACGGGGCTAACGCTCTCTTACCTGAAGCGTACGCTTCTGCAGCGCAAGCCTGCCTCTCTGGAGATCTGCGCGCTCCTGAGCAAGCCCTCGCGCAGGCGGGTGGAGCTGGAGGTAAAGTATCTCGGCTTCGAGGTCCCGGACGAGTTCGTCATAGGCTACGGCATAGACTACGCCGGCGCCTATCGCAACCTCCCGGACATCCGCGTCCTGAGAACGGAAGACGCAAAATAGGCAGGCCCTTCCTACGAGATAGCAGTCTCGGGCGGTAGCCCGCGCGCTTGGAGGATGCGCCCGATGGCAAGACCTATCTGAGAGTTCGGCGTGGAGGCCCCGGCGGTGAGGCCGACGCGTACCGGTCCGTCGGGGAGCCATCCCCGCTCCTCGACCTCCTCGCGCGCGTCGAGGGCCGTGCCCGCCGGCTTGTGGCGGATCACGTCCCCGGCTATGCAGTCACCGCTCGCTATGTGATAGCTGCTGGGGACCCGCTCGGCGGCGATGATCGCCAGGTTGTTCGTGTTCGAGGAGTTGTAGCCGCCGATCACGATGGCGATGTCGAGCGGCTGCTCGAGGAGCTCGAAGAGCGCGTCCTGCCTATCCTGCGTCGCGGAGCAGATGGTGTCGAAGAGCTCGAAGTGCTCGTCCAGGTTCTCCGCGCCGTAGCGCTCGACCATCGCCTTCCGGATCTCCTCGCCGACCGCCATGGTCTCGCTCATGAGCATCGTGGTCTGGTTGGCGACGCCGACCCGCTGCAGATCCTCCTCCGGGTCGAAGCCTGGGTGCATACCGTGGCCGAGCTTTTCTCTGAGTTCGTCGGCGCCGATCCGGCCGAGGATGAAGTCCGTGACGTAGCCGGTCTCCTGGAGGTTGCGCACGATGAGGTACTTCCCGTTGCCGCCCTCTTTGGTTGTCTGCGAGGCTGTAGCCTTGGTCTCCTCGTGGTAGTACTTGCCGTGGATGATGCTCGTGAAGCCCCTCTGGGCGTAGCGCGTGACGCGCTTCCACACCGAGAGCACAGACCCGCAGGTCGTGTCCACGAGGATGCAGTCGTTCTCCCTGAGCCTTCGCACCCATTCCACGGGGGCGCCGAAGGCGGGCAGGATGACCACGTCTTCGGGACCAAGCGAGTCGAACTTCTCGTCGGGGCGCCCGTTGAAGCCCTCGGAGAGGAACTCTATGCCCATCTCGCGCAAACGGGCGTTCATGGAGGGATTGTGGATCATATCCCCCGTTATGTAGATGCGCCGCTCGGGGAACTTCTCCTTCGTCTGGAAGGCGTAGTCCACCGCCCGGTCCACCCCGTAGCAGAACCCGAACTCGTCTGCGAGCCGTAGGGTGAGGCCGCCGAGCTCGAGAACGTTGCCGTTCTCCCGGACGCGGTCAACCACCTCCGAGCGGTAATCCCGGTCCAGGAGGTGCTGCACGTCGTCCCGCATCTTGAAGCCCTTGCGGAAGTATTTCTGCTCCGTCACACTCACCTCTTCGTAGCTAGCAGCTTCTTGGTCAAGAGTTCCTGGTCTCTATTCTAGCAGCAGGTCTCCGGAGGTCCGTTGAAAGGGTCACGCTACGGGCCGGATCTTTCGGCGTTGGGTATGGTGCGGACTCTCACTTGAAGTGTGAAATGGGTGTAAAATATGTCGCCGTGGAACGAGGCAGACACACCATCATGCTCGCCGACAACGACCCCGTCGCGCTGGACACCGCCACCGCGGCGCTCGCGGGCGCCGGCTTCAAGGTCGTGCAGGCGACGGACGGACAGCGAGCGCTCCAGGAGGCCCTGGGCCGCAAGGTGGATCTTATCGTGATGGATGTCTCGATGCCTCAGGTGGGGGGCGTGGAGGCGTGCCACTGCCTGAAGGCGATGCCGAAGACTTCGAAGATACCGATCGTCCTTACCGCGGCCAGGAAGGACCCCGCTTCGCGAATGCTCGCCGAGCGCACGCACGGCTCGGTCCGCGTCCTGCGCAAGCCTTTCGCTCCCGAGGAGCTGGTCGAGGTGGCGAAGCAGCTCGTGAGGCCCAGGTCGCTGCTCTAGCCCGCCGAGACGGCTCTCCCGCAGTACACCACAGGTGAAGTGCGACGACGCGGCGTGGTCCTGCGACAACCGCCGGCGCCTGGGGGATAGCCCCTGACGGCCAGAGCCATGATCGTCGGCGGGGGCATCGGGGGGCTCGCGGCGGCCCTCGCGCTCGGACGCGCGGGCCTTGAGGTGGTGGTGTTCGAACGCGCGCCGGAGCTGCGAGAGGTGGGAGCGGGCATCTCGCTGTGGGCCAACGCGACCCGGGCGCTCAAGGGGCTAGGGGTGTACGAAAAGATCCGGGCCTCGGGCGCGGCCGAGATAGGGGGCGAGCTCCGCTCCTGGCGCGGGGAGATGTTCTCGAAGATCCCGGCGGATGATCTGAGAGCGCGCTTCGGGGAGGCGAACCTCGCCGTCCACCGGGCCGACCTGCAAGGCGCGCTGTTCTCCGCCCTCCCGCCCGCCTCCGTGCGGCTCGGGGCCGAGCTTACCGGCTTCGAGCAGACCGGCGAAGGGGTGCTCGCGCGCTTCGCCGACGGGCGCGAGGAGCGGGGCGACCTCCTGGTGGGGGCGGACGGCATCCACTCCTCGGTCAGGGCCCAGCTGTTCGGTCGACTTGCTCCGCGGTACGCCGGCTACACGGCGTGGCGGGGGATCGCCGAGGCCGACGGGCGCCTTCCCGAAGGGATCGGCCTGAACCTGTGGGGCAGAGGCTCGGAGTTCGGGCTGGCCGGCATCGGCCGTGGGCGTTTCTACTGGTTCGCGACGAGGAACGCCCCGGAAGGCGAGCCCGAGAGCGCGGCCGGACGCAAACGGGAGGTGCTCGGCCTCCTCTCCGGCTGGTACGAACCGGCCACGACGGCGGTCGCCTCGACCGACGAGGCGGAGATTCTGCGCAACGACATCTACGACCGCGACCCGCTGGGGAGCTGGGGCGCGGGCCGGGTGACGCTGCTCGGCGACGCCGCCCACCCGATGACGCCCAACCTCGGCCAGGGCGCCTGCCAGGCCATTGAGGACGCGGTAGTGCTGGCGCGGTGCCTCGGCGGCGGGGATGGGATCTCCCATTCCCTGCGGCTCTACGAGGGGCGCCGGGTCCGCAGAACCGCCACCGTCGTGAGGAGATCCCGGCTTGCCGGCAGGGTCGCCCAGACCGAGAACCCCCTGCTCTGTCGCCTGCGCGACGAGCTGGCCAGGAGGACCTCGGGACGCGCGCAGCTCCGGCTCTACGACGAGATTGCGAGGTACCGGGCGTGAGCGAGCGAAGCCTGAGCCTGGACGAACTGCCCCGGCCGCCGCTCTTCAAGCTGGTCGGAGAGGATGGGGACGACCGCTTCGCGCAGACAGATGTAGGAGGGGAGCCGTCGAGGGTCAGCGTCCTGTTCTCGGGCCGGGAGCTCGCCGAAGAGTTCTCCGCGGGGGCCGGGGAGCTCGGGATGGAAGCGCTCGCCGGTCTCGAGGCGGCAGAGCTCTCGGGCTGGGGCGCGGTAGAAGCGTACGCCGCCTCGGGACAGGACTACGTGCTCGTGGTCTCCGAGAGGGGGACGGGGCTCTTTCACGCCGCGGACGTGGCGCAGCGCGCCGTAGAGGCGGCGGAGGTGCCTTTGCCCGTGTACGTGATCAGCGACGAGAGGGGTGAGGCACCCCTGATATCGGTCGAGGCCGGCGGCGAAGTGGTGCTGGTCGCCGCGCTCTTCAGCACGCCCGAGAAGGCCCGTGTCTTCAGGGAGGAGGCGTCCCATCTGGACCTGCCGGGCAGGCTCGGAAACGTAGAAGATCGGGACGGCCTGAGGCGCCACGCCCTCGTCGCCAGGCAGGCGGGGGCCGAATATGTCGTCGTGGACCCCGAGTCGGGGCTCACAGAGGCGATCCCGATAGAAGAGCTGATTCGGTGAGACGCGTCCTCGCGTTGGACGTGGATTCCACCGTATGGGACACGGGCGCCAGGGTGCGCGAGGTGGCGCTCGATCTCACAGGCGAGACGCTTGACCTCGAGTCCGTCTCGACCTGGACGCACGTAATCGAGGCCTACGGGGAGGAGAAGACGGCGGAGATCTTCGACCGCGTCTTTTCACCGGAGGCGATCCGGACCCGCGAGCCTTACCCCGGCGCTGCGGAGGTGTTGCGCGAGATACAGGGCGAGCTCGGCATACAGGTCCACTTCGTGACCCACGGTTTCGACCCCGAGGCGCTCCGACCTCACCTCGAGCCCTGGCTCGGGGAGCACTTCGGGACGGACGTAGACCTAACCGTAACGACCGGGGACAAGTTGTGCGTCCTGAGAGAGATCGGGGCATTCGGCATGGTCGACGACCGGCCCGAAACCCTGGAACGCGCCGCCGACGCCGGGCTGTGGGTGGCGGCCAGGATCCAGCCGTGGAACCGCGAGTTCGTCGCGGCGAGGGCCGATGTTCACGGCTTCTCGGACTGGCGCGGAGTCCCGGACCTCCTGCGAGTGCTGTAACCTGTTGCACGGAAGGCGAGACCCGGGAGGAGGCGCTGTGAGCGGCAACGGAGGTATGCGTGAAGGGGCGCCGGAGATCTCCGGTTTCCTGAGCCGGGGGAGCTGGATCTCGGTTTCGGCCAGGATCGGCACCGATCTGGCCGGATACGTCTGCGACAGTGACGCAAACGGTCTGCTCCTCGAGGTGCGCGACCCGAGCGGGGACATCCACGGCTACGAGTTCCTGCCCTGGTCCAGCATAGAACGGGTGAGCGCCGACGGATAGGACCGTGAGGGGGCAATACACCTGATGCGCAGCTGAGCTGCGCATCAGAATCAATGCCTGTCGAGCCTGCTTAGAGGGGTTCACTCAAGCGTTCCGAACCCTCCCGATCCAGAGTGTCAGGAACGTCCCAGGCCGATGACGAAAGCCGCCGATCCCTTCTTGGTGCTCGCTGGCGATTCCTCCTGGCTGTTGGTCTGAAGTGTGTGTCGCAAGAAGCGGCAGTTCCTGAAATGGTCGAGACGTGGGTCGTAGAAGATGCGGTTTCTGCTGTTGTTGCCACAGATGATGAGGTCCCTCATGCCGTCACCGGCCCGTATGGTGTTGTGACCTGAGTCGCCGGTTATCGTGTCGTTGCCCAGGTTGCCCTTCACTGTGTCGTTGTGCCTGCCGCCCTTGACCCAGTCGTCGCCCCACCCGCCGAAGACCTGATCGCTACCGTCCTGGCCGTTGAGGTTGTCGGCTCCTCCCTTGCCGCTTACGAAGTCCCCGCCGTCCCTGGCGAATATGGCGTCGTGTCTGTTGGTGCCGAATATGGAGTCGGGCCTGTTGGTGCCGAAGCAGTTGCCCCCATCGCAACGTATCGTCTTCGCAAAGGCCGCTCCACCGCCCACGGCCACCGCCACCGCGATCGCCGCGAGCAAGATGACAACGCGTCTCACCGTCGGACCTCCTAATTCGGTGCCGGGAGTAGATACTCCCTCCAAGCAACACAAGTATCTTATAACTCCCGGCGGGGTAGCACATCCCCCAAATGAGTGATTTCAGGTCGGTACTCGAGAAACTCAAAGCCCCGGAGGACCCTTGTCGTGCGTCGTCCTCTCCGCATGGCTAGAGCGTCAACTCCGACGTTACCCTAGGTCGCGTGCGCCCAGACGAAGGCGGTAGCGACCCTGCCCCCGCCTCGCCAGAGACACCGCCGCTTGAGCAGGCGGGAAAACTACGCCGCGTTCTAGGACATCTCGGCGAGCGGTCAGCCGATACGCGGGGCAAGAAGAAGGGCCGGGGGAATAGATGTGAGAACCCCCGGACCCTGTGTCACGTAACGATTGCAGCTTACCAAGCCCTGGGACGAAGCACATCACTCAAATGACGTATATTTGCCGTTACTTGGGCGTTGCTATTAATTGCGAACTTTCGAGAGGCCTTCTTTGGTCCTTGTGATCAGGACACAAACCACGAAGGTGGGGGAGTAGGGCACGATAAGGGCCGGGACCTCGTAAGACTCCGGCCCGCAAGAGAGCTCGGCCTATCCTAATCCGGACATCGCCTGCCTGGCCATCTCCATCCCCTGCTCTCCGGTCACAGCCGGGAACACCTCTATCTCGAACATGTCGCCCCAATCCATCCTGATCTGGCCGAAGGCATCCATGCTCTCCGCTTCCATGACGGCGATGACCCTGGGAGTCTCGGTTTCGAGCCAGTACTCGCCCAGTACTCTTACGCCCTCCGGATAGTTCCACTGCATCCGCCGAGCGACCCCTTCTTGGAAGGTGCCCGCTGCTCGGTTCTTGAGCAACGCAACGAACAACACAGGCGTCTCCTCCTTTCCCCCGCTTCTGCGCAGAAGCGGATCAACCTACTTGCCAGCGTACATGTTACATACGTGGTATCTACGGTGGGATCACCCATTTGAGTGATTTCTCGGAGTACACGGAGGGCTGGAGCTTACCCACAAGCGCAACACCGCTGTGCTTCGTCCATGCTCGCCTCCTCGCGCGACTCGCGGTTGAGGCATGGCGTCGGGGTACGCTACGCCTGGTGCCATCACGATGAGGAGCAACCCAAGGACCAATGCCGAAGTGAGATCGCACCCCAGACTACAGACCCGGCGGCTCGTGCTCAGGGAGTTCACGCGAGGGGATACGCCGGAGGTGCGGCAACTCGCGAGAGCAAGGGAGATCGCCCGCATGACGCTGCTAATTCCATACCCCTACGAGGACGGCATGGCCGAAGAGTGGATCGCCTCCCTCAGCCCGTCGTACGAGGCGGGCGAGCACGTTACCTTCGCCGTGGTATTGCGGGAGGGAGGTGAACTCATAGGTAGCATCGGGATGAACCTGAACGCCCGAGACAACAACGGGGAGTTGGGATACTGGATTGGCGTGCCGTACTGGGGGTGTGGCTACTGCACGGAGGCCGCAAGAGGATGGCGGTGCGATTGAGGGCGAGGGGGCGTCAGGCTATCGCTTGCCCGAGGACGTCGAAGAGACGCTCCACGTCCCGCTCGATGTTGTAGAGGTGCGGCGAGACGCGAACGCTCTCCCCGCGCACGCTGACGAAAACGTTCTCCGCGGCGAGCCGGGCGGCGAGGTCTTCGGGGGCGGCGGAGCCGAGCTTGAGACCGATCATGTGCCGCACCCGCACCTCCTTCGGGACCGCCTCGATAGCGCGTCTTGCGGCTTCTTCCTCTACGAGGTCGGTCAGGTCTCCGATCGTCTCGGAGACGTTTTCGACGCCCCAGTCGAGGATCTGGCGCAGAGCCTCGTTGGCCATCGGGAGCAGGACGAAATTGCTCCGCTCGCCGACGTCGTAGCGCCGGGCGCCGGGCTGGAAGGCGTCCTCGTAGCTTACGAGTCCCGTGAAGTCCTCGCTGCCGCGGCGGTTGATCCAGTTGTGCTCTATGGGCTTCCCCTCCCGATGATCCTCGCGGACATACATAAACCCGACCCCATAGGGCCCTAGGAGCCACTTGTACACGGAAGCTACGAGGAAGTCCGGCTTTATCTCGCGCACGTCCAACGGGTGCGCGCCCAGCGACTGGATGGCATCAACCACGAACACTGCTCCGGCTTCACGAGCGCGCTCGCCGATGCTGGCCAGGTCTAGCAGGGACCCATCCGTCCAGTGGCAGTTCGGCACGGCGACGACAGCGGTGTTCTCGTCGAGATGCCGCAGCACGGCGGAGGTCCAGTCGTAATCGGCGGGGCTGGGTACGGTGACCACATCGGCCCCGCCGCGCCTCGCAAGCTCGCGCCACGGGTAGACGTTCGAAGGGAACTGGTCCTCGAGGATGAGGAGGCGCTGTCCCTCTCCAACGGGGGCGTTCGCCGCTGCGACGGCGATGCCGTAGCTTACGGACGGTACGAGAGCCACGCCGTCCGGCTCCCCGCCGACGAGCCGTGCGAAGAGTGCGCGGCTCATCTCCGCGTCCTCGAAGAAGTCGGCGGGCGTTATCTTCCAGGGCCGCGACTTGCGGGCCACGGCTCGCTCGCCGATCTCCCGTGCCGAGCGCAGCTGCGGCGACATATAGGCGCAGTTGAGGTAGGCGACCTCCTCCGGTATCTCGAATAGCTCGCGCTGGTAACCGAGGTTCATGGCTGATCCCCTTCCCGTGCTCACCCCGCTATTTACTCAGAAACCGGAGCAGCCTGCTCGTGCAGATCATGGCGCCTCCGAGCACCGCCGGTATCCCCCCGCCGGGGTGTACCGAGGCCCCGACCCGCCACAACCAGGGCCTCTTCCGATCCGAGTACCGCGGCCGGTGCAGGGGCCCGCTCATCCAGAGCGGCCTGGCGGCCCCGTAGAGCGCCCCGCCCGCGCTCCCCCGGGCCCCGAAGTACTCTGGGTGCAGGATATCGTGTTCCTCGAAGTACTCCGTTACCGGTTTCGAGAGCCCGAGCGCGCGTGACACCCGCTCGACCTCGCTCGCGACGAACGGGTCCTCCAGCCCATACTGCCGCCCATTGGGCGGGGCGGTGAGCCCCAGCGCCAGCACATGCTTCTCGTTCGGATACAGCTCGCCCGGCCGGTAATAGTCCACGAAGGCCATCGCCTCCCCGGGCTCCTGCCTCTTCTCCAGGCTCTCGTACAGGGAGGCGGGGTTGGAAGGCAGCACGACGCTGTGGGTCGCGAGCGAGGCGGGCAGCTCCTCCTCCAGCGCCGCGTAGATAACCACCCCCGAACAGGAGAGCCTCCCCGGCCGCCTCTTCGCGTCAGGTTCGACGAGCTCTCCCAGCCGGTCCGGGTCGAGACCGCTCACCACCGCGTCGGCGACGTACGACCCTTGGGGGGTGAACACTCTGCCGGCCTCGATCTTGTGTACGGGCTCCCCCGTTTTCAGCTCCACGCCGCCGTAGCGGGCGAGCTTCTCGAGCGCGAGCACGAGCTCGTAAGGGCCGCCCTCGGGCACCCACACGCCTTCTGTCGACATCACCGCGGGCATGCTGGCGTAGAGCGCGGGGGTCCGGGCCGGCCCTACACCTGCGTTGAGGGTGTGGATCGCGATGGTCTCCCTCAGCCCATCCGGCAGCCACCCCAGGCTATCCAGGTAGCTCCTCGTGGTCATTCTGGTCCCGTAGAGGCGCAGCAGTCGCACGAGCGCCGGACGCAGCTCGGGCTCGTACCAGTCCGTCGTGAGGAGGTAGGTGATATCCGTCCCGAGCCCCCCGTGAATCCCCGCGAACCGTTCCCACGCCGCCCGCCAGGGATGACCTTCCGGCACGGGGAGCGAGCAGACCATCTCCCCAAAGTAGTACGTCCCGACCTCCGGCAACCGCTTGAGCGCGAGGCCCGCGACGTCTGCGGCTTCGCCGTGGCTCTCGCCAAGCCTATCCCAGCGCCTGAGGTACTCTTCCCAGACCCCGGGGAAGGTGATGATGGCAGGGCCTGTATCTACTCGCTGGCCGTCGAGCTCTATTCGTCGGCTCTTGCCGCCAAGCCAGGGGCTCGCCTCGAGCAACGTAACCCTGTGACCTGCGCACCCGAGCAGGGCAGCGGATGCAAGCCCGCCGAGACCGCCCCCGATCACGACGACGCGCCTCACGGGTACATCCCGAGCGAAATCGCCGCGACGAGTTGCACGCCGGCGACCGTACCCGCCACGTATGGGAAGGCGACCGAGAACCCGTAGAGCCCGTGGCCCGTCTCCGGTGTCGGGTCTCTCCACAACGCGTAGAGCAACGAGCCGGCTATCGCGGCGTTGACGAGCGCGACAGGGATGTTCACGAGCCAGAAACACGCGGTTGCGAGCGCCCAGAAAGCGCCGCTCCAGAGCACCACTCCCTTCGTACCGAGCCGGACCGCCGTGGTCTCGATTCTCACCCTCCTGTCCTCGTTTACGTCCTGAACGGCGTCGAAGGTGTGCTTGGCCGCGCTCCACGCCATGAGCCCCAGGGCTGCGGGCCAGACCACGGGTGCCCAGAGTGCCAGCGGCACGAAGACGAGCGGGAAGGCGTAGGCCGCGTTGCTAAGTGAGTCCAGGTAAGGGCGGGCCTTGAAGCGAGCCGGCGGGACCGAGTAGCCCGTGAAGAGCAGCGCGTAAAGAAGTATCCAGATGACCGCCGCGGGGGGGAGCGAAAGGACGAAGTAGGCCAGGAACGGCAGGTTCGTGAGGAGTACTCCGGACCATATCAGGCGTACTTCACCTGGTCTTATGCGCGCTCCTTCGAGACTACCCTTGCGCGGGTTCTTCGCGTCTGTCTCCTGGTCGAAGACGTCGTTTGTGCCGTAGATCAGGAGGTTGAACGGCAGCGTCAGCCAGATGAGTATCGGGAGTGCCTCCCACCTCCACAGAGAGCCAGAGAGCCACATCCCGACCGTGGCGGGACCTAGAGTATTGATCCAGAGCACCGGCCGCGCGATGTGGAAAAGACGCAAGATCACACCCCCAATATACCAGCGGTCCGTGCGCACGCTGCGATACCATACGCGCGTGTCTATGCAGGTCCTCCGCGCCACCCCTCGGCTCCTGATAGTGGCCTCTGCCCTGTTCTTTGCCGCCGCGTCCCTCGCTGTCTACTACCCGAACGTGCCGGGCGCTGAGGCGGGCTCCTACGTCTCGACTTTCCTGATCGCCGCGCCCTCATTCGTCGCTCTGTTTGGATACCTCGGCTCGCGCGGGGCCGTCTTCTCGCTGGCCGCGCTCGCGCTCTTCGGCTACGCCATAGAGACGATCGGAGTCCTGACCGGCCTCCCCTACGGTCCCTTCTACTACGGCGAGGCGCTTGGGGGCAGGATCTTCGGTCTCGTACCTTACCTTCTGCCTGTCTCCTACGCGCCGCTCGTGATCGGCGCCGTCGCCGCCGCGTGGAGCCCCGGATCCCGCTGGCTCTGGGTCCTGCGCTCGGCTGTGCTCCTGACCCTGATGGACGGCGTCCTCGACCCGGGTGCCGCTTTCCTTGGCTTCTGGGTTTGGCCCGAAGGCGGTGCTTACTACGGGGTGCCCCTGAGCAACTATGCCGGCTGGCTCCTCTCCGGCACCCTGGCCGCCGCCCTGCTCCTCTCCGCGGGCCAGTGGCGCGCCGCGCCACCGCCGCCCGGTCTCCTCGACAGCGCGGTCCTGGCTCTGGCATTCTGGATCGGGGTCTGCGCTCTCTCGGGTCTCGCGTTCCCCGCCTTGCTCGGGACGGCGCTCTTCTTGTACCTGCTCTACCGCCGCGTCCAGCTATGCTCCAGAAAGGCGACATCTGGCTCCCCACGGGTATAAACTGGGACGAGTGGCGCTATGAAGTGGGCGACGGCCATATCGCGCAAGACCTCTTTCGAGAAGGCTGTACTCGAGTGCGCCGAGGGCGTCGCCAGACGCCTCGGACCCGGTCCGGTCTCTCTGGCGCTGGCGTTCGTGACCCCGCACTTCGCGGACTACTACCCGCGCCTCTACGGGCTCGTGGACAGCTACCTGGAGCCGGAAACGTTTCTCGGGTGCTCGGGAGGAGGTGTGATCGGGGGCGGCGAGGAGATCGAGCGCGCGCCGGCCTTCACCCTCGTCGCCGCGCGGCTCCCCGACGTCCGACTGACGCCGTTCCGCGTGGAGGGTCCACTTCCCGACCTCGACGGTCCACCGGACGCCTGGGCGCGCCTCGTCGGCGTGAGCGCGCCCGAAGAGCCGCAGTTCGTGCTCCTCGCCGACCCATTCTCCGTCCGCGCGGAGGCCCTGCTCGCCGGCCTCGACTACGCCTTCCCAACTTCTTCGAAGATCGGGGGCCTCGCCAGCGGAGGTACCTCGCCCGGCCTCAA
>DASTQK010000119.1:0-2795 GCA_035761765.1 Rubrobacteraceae bacterium | reverse complement strand
GGAGGAGGCGGCGGGGGCGGAGGCGGCGACTTCGACGAGCAGGGCTCCGCAGAGATCGCCTCCGTCGCAGCTGTTCAGCAGGGGGCTTTCGACAACGCGTTTCTCATCGCCGGCCTGGTCCTGGTCGGGCTACTGATCCTGCTGGCCTTCTTCGCGCTCTACGTGGTCTCGCAGGGAGGGCTCACCGAGAGCGTCGCCGCCATCGACCGGGGCGAAGAACGCCGCTTCTCGTCAACCTGGAGGGCGGGAGCACGCAACTTCTGGCGCGTGCTCTTGCAGATCCTGCTGTTCCTGGGGATCGTGCTCGGATTACTTCTCGCGGTCGGGATACCGGTCGCCCTCCTGGTCGCGGGCGCCTTTGCCACGGACTCGATCGCGCTGCGTGTGGTGGCCGTCATCTTCGCCGTGCTCGCCGCGGTAGCTCTGCTGGTCGTCGTCTTCGTCTTCGTCGCCATAATCAGGCAGTTCGCCCGGCGGGAGCTCGTCTTGCGAGGCGCGAGCGTCCTCGGTTCCGTCGGGAGCGGCTACCGGCTCTTCTGGGGCAACCTCGGCAGGAGCGTTCTGGTGTGGTTGATCCAGCTCGGGCTGATGCTGGCCGCCGGGATAGCGCTCCTTATCGCGCTCGCCATCGTCGGGCTGCTGCTCTTCTTGCCGACGATACTCCTGGCCGTCGCGCAGTACACCACCGCCGCTATCGCCGCGGGCGTGGTGGCGGGTCTGATCCTGCTGCCGCTCCTCGTCGTGGCCCTCGCTATCCTCGGCACCTTCAACCACTCGTACTGGACGCTTGCCTACCTGCGACTGACCTCGGAAGGAGGGACGATTCGACCTTGAACTACGGCGAACTGTTATCCGAGGCGTTCCGGCTCACCTGGCGCAACCGCTTCCTGTGGTTCTTCGGTTTCTTCGTGGCGGGGGCCGGAGGCTCCTTCAACTTCCCCACCAGCTTCGGCAACCAGCAGGGACAGCCCCCTTTCGGCCCGGCCGCGGGTCCTCTGGGCTGGATCTCGGAGAACCTCGCCCTGTTCCTCACCGTCGTCATCTCGCTGGTCGTGGTGCTGACCATCGTCTTTATCGTGCTCTCGATGGTCTCGCACGGCGCCCTCGCAGAGAGCGTCACCGCGCTGCACCGCGGGGAGACGCGCCGGTTCGGCACCGCTTTCAGGAGCGGGACCTCCTACTTCTGGCGCGTGCTCGGGCTCAAGGTTCTGTTCCTGCTCATGGCGCTGGGGCTCGCGCTCGTGATCTTCCTCCCCACCGCGCTCGGCGCAGTCGCCGTCTTCAGCCTCTCTGACTCGACGGGCTTGCGGGTCCTCGCCGTGGTTCTCGCCGTCCTGTTCGTCCTCCTGGCCCTCGTGGTCGTCTTTCTACCCTTCGCCATCGTCAACCAGTTCGCCCTGCGGGAGCTGGTCGTGAACCGGAGGCGCGTCCTGGAGTCCATCGCGGGCGGCTTCGGGCTCCTGCGCCGCAACATAGGGCGCAGCCTGCTCGTGTGGCTCCTGCAGCTGGCCGTCATGCTGGGCCTCGGGATAGCGACGCTCGTCGTGCTCCTCATCTTCGGGGCGATCCTGCTCGGGCCCGCGATAGCCCTCTTCGCGACCGAGCGGGCGACGGCGGGGATCGTGGCCGGCGTGGTCGGCGGTCTACTCTTCCTGGTGCCCGTGTTCGTGATATCTGGCGCTCTGGGAGCCTTCAACCACGCTTACTGGACGCTCGCCTACCTCAGGCTCACCGAGCACCCGGAAGCCTCGGGACCGGCGCAGGCGAACGCGGTAGCATAGACGGGGTAAGCACAGCTTCTAGTTCGACGGAAAGGAACACTTGCATGGCTAGACTGGACGGCAAAGTGGTGGTGGTGACCGGGGCCTCGAGCGGCATCGGAGAGGCCACGGTGCGGGCGCTCACCACCGAGGGTGCTGCGGTGGTGGCCGGGGCGCGTCGCAAGGAACGCCTCGATGGGCTCGTCGAGGAGGTCGGCCGGGGAGGCGGGAAGGTGATCGCGGTGGAGTGCGACGTCACCGACGAGGAGCAGGCTCATGACCTCGTCAAGAAGGCAGTCGATGAGTTCGGGCACATCGACATCCTGGTCAACAACGCGGGCGTTATGTTGCTCTCCGAGGTGGGCAAGGGCCTCTCCGATCAATGGCACCAAATGTTCCAGGTCAACGTCATGGGCCTCCTGTACGTCACTGATGCGGCCATCGAGCACATGAAGGAGCAGGGCTCGGGGCACATCGTCAACATCTCCTCGGTTGCCGGGCGAAAGGTGACCCGGGCCTCGAGCGGGGTCTACGCAGGGAGCAAGCACGCCGTGGTCGCCATCTCAGAGGGCCTGCGTCAAGAGCTCCTCGAGAACAACATCCGGGTGACGGTCGTAGAGCCCGGGGCTGTCGCCACCGAGCTCACGCACCACATAACGGACGAGGACGCCAGGGAGGCCGTGAGCAGCCTGCACGAACTCGATATCCTGCACTCAGAGGACATAGCCAACGCAATCGTCTACGCGGCCAGCCAGCCAGAGCGGGTGAGCGTCAACGAGATCCTGATCCGTCCCACCCAGCAGCCTGTCTAGCAACCGCCGGGCGTAGCCAGGAATCTGGCGCAATGCCGAGGATGGCAGCGTGGAACTGCGTGCTTCACCTGCTGGCGACCAGGTAGCACAAGCCAGAGGACGAGAACCTCCTTGTCCGTAGAGAGGAGGTTCGACCTGGCTGAGATCGGCTGCGTTCGGGTATGCGCCCTCGCACGCACAGAAAGAGAGGGTGGGGGGTTGCCCCACCCTCTCTAGAGGTTTA
>DASTQK010000118.1:0-5018 GCA_035761765.1 Rubrobacteraceae bacterium | reverse complement strand
GCCAGGAGAAGTTGTCGGTGATCCAACCCCCAGCCAGCGGCCCCGCGATGGAGGCGACCCCGAAGACGGCCCCGATGTAGCCCATGTACCTGCCGCGCTCGCGGGCGCTGATGATATCCCCGATGATGGTCTGGGAGAGGGGCATGATGGTGCCCATCCCGAAGCCCTGCACGGCGCGGGCGGCGACGAGCCACCAGAAGCCCTGCGCCACCCCTGCCAGCACAGACCCCACCATGAACATGACCAGACCCGCAATGTAGAAACTGCGCCTGCCGTAGATGTCTGAGAGTTTGCCTATTACCGGGACCGTAACGGCGGAGACGAGCAGCGCCGAGGTGGCGATCCAACTGTAGTGCTCGATGCCGCCGAGCTCCGAGACGATGACCGGCATCGCTGGAGAGACGATGGTCTGGCTGACCGCAGCGACGAGCATGCCGAGCATCAGCCCGATGAAGATCACGTTCTTGCGGGAGCCGCTGTTTGCTATCTTCCCCTCAGTCCTTCATGAGCCGCACGACGACACCGAGGACCCGCCGGAACTCCGCGAGCTCTTCTTGACTGAATTCCAGCCGGATGCGCTCTTCGAACCCCTCGCGACGCTCTTGGCGGCTCGATATCAGTCGCCTTCCCTCCTCGGTGACGTGCAACCTCACCACCCTGTTGTCCTCCAGGTCCCGCTTCCTGCGGAGCAAACCCTCCTTCTCCAACCTCTGCGCTAGCCGCGTGATGCGCGAGGGGTCGACCTCGAACCTTTCGCTTACCTCTCCCTGGCTTATGCCGTCATCGTCGATGAGCATGCTCAGAAGGAACCACGTCGCCGCGCTGAGGCCGACCTCGCGCTCGAAGGCGCGCTTCATCCTCCAGAAGGCAAGACCCAGAAGTGGCATGATAGGACCATCGCCTCCCGCCTCAGCCAGCATCTCACCCTTTTTCTCAGAACGTCTACTGTCTATCATCCCATGCTCACCTCTGGATTTACTTGATAACGCAAGTATAATTCTCAAACTTGCGCTGTCAACGAAAATCCTCAGCGCGTTCGGGGCAGGTTCGCAGGGTGCGAAGGCCAGGCGGTTAGAATATCGAGCGGGTCGACGGTTCTCAAGAGACTTGCCTGCAAAGGAGCCATACGGTATGGATTTCGGGCTCTCGGTACTCGACGTCTCGCCGGTCAGCTCGGGCTCGGACGGAGCTCGAGCGCTCCGCAACACGCTCGAGCTCGCCCGGCTCGCGGACCGGCTCGGCTACAAACGCTACTGGCTCGCGGAGCATCACAATCTGCCGAGCGTAGCCAGCTCTGCTCCGGAGATCATGATCGGGCACGTCGCTGACGTAACGGAGAGCATCCGGGTCGGCGCAGGGGGGATCATGCTCCCCAACCACGCCCCGCTCAAGGTCGCTGAGACCTTCCGGGTTCTGGAGGCTCTGCATCCGGGACGAGTCGACCTCGGCATAGGCCGCGCCCCTGGCACCGACCCCGTGACGGCCGCTGCGCTGCGCCGCACGCAGGATGGGCTCGAGGTGGATGACTTTCCGCAGCGGTTCGGCGAGCTTCTCGCCTTCTCGGGCGAGGGCTTCCCGGAGGGGCATCCGTTCCGGTCTGTAGTTGCCATGCCGGGCGATATCGGGCTGCCGCCGATCTGGCTCCTGGGTTCCAGCGGCTACTCGGCGAGGGCGGCCGGGCAGATGGGGCTTGGCTACGCCTTCGCCTCGCATTTCAGCCCGGCGGATCCAGCCCCAGCCATGCACGCGTACCGCGCGAGCTTCGAGCCCTCGGAGGACTTCGAGCGCCCCTCCGCCATCCTCGCGGTAGCCGTCGTCTGCGGGGAGACCGACGAGGAGGCGAGGACGCTCGCCTCTTCCATGGAGCTGGCCTGGGTCCGTATGCGCGGCGGGAATCCGGGGCCGCTGCCGAGCCCCGATGAGGCGATGGCCTACCTCTACACGCCCGCCGAACACCGGCTGGCCGAGGCGTACCGCTCGATGCAGATCGTCGGCGATCCGCCCACCGTACGGGAGCGCATCGAGGAGGTCGCCGAGCACACGGCTGCCGACGAGGTCATGGTCACCACGAACGTCTACGACCAGCGCGAGCGGTTGCGCTCCTATGAACGTCTCGCCGAGGCATTCGGCCTCGCGACGTCCGGCAAGTAGGCGGGGAGGGCATATCACGCCGCCCGATCGGCCGCGGTCGGCAAAGGCTCCGTAATGGTTGTGTACACCGAGCGCCGCGGCAGGTGGTTCTCGACAGTCGATATCCAGCATCCTGCACAGGAAGGGGTCGAGACACGTCCGAATGCCCCGGCATCAGCGCTACACCACATGTCTTGCAGTCCTTACCGCCGGTGCTCGGAATAGCGACGGCGTCCCAGGCCCGCAAAGAGTCCCAGAGGCACGGCCACAAACGCGGCTATCGAGAAGAGCAGATCGTAGGAACCAGCCTCCGCCAGCGGGGCCGCTGCCATAGCGGCTACGCCGCTTCCGGCGAAGAGAGCCGCGGCGAAGAGCGATATCACCGTGGCCCGTGCCTCCGGCACGACGTCGGTGGCCCAAGTCTGGAGCGTGGAGTGCATAAAGGCGAATCCCCCGCCGACGAGCACCGCCGCGGCGCTCACGCTTGCCACCGACTGTCCCGTGGCGCCCGAGGCGTAACCCAGCGCGAGCATGCCGGCGCCGGTAAGGATGAGCGCAGCCGCACTGAGACGTTTCGCCACGAGCTTCACTGCACGGGTCCAGCCGAGTACCGCCAGCCCGTAGAGCCCGACGGCGAGCCCGGCCACCGCCGGGCTATAGCCGGCGCTCTCGAGCGAAGGGGCGAGGAAGGTCAGGAAGCCGAGGATCACCGCTCCCTCTACCAGCGCGATCACGACCACCGCGACGGCCCAGGGCCGGCTCAGCACCCGCCTCATCTGGGAGAGCGGCCCCTCATCCTCCCCAGCGACGAAGTCTCTCGGCTCGGGTAATCTGATGAGCATGACGGCGAGCGCGACGCTGGCGAGGGCCGGGGCCGCGAAGGCCAGACGCCAGGCTTCGAGGTAGGCGGCGAGGCCACCGAACACGGTCGCCAGCGCCGTGCCGACGGCCGAGGCGGCCATAAGATCCGCGAGGGCCTCCTGCCGGGACTCGATCTCGACTGTGTCGCCTACGTAGACGAGGGAGGCCGGTATCACCGCAGCGAAGAGCCCCCCGGCGAGGGCCCGCGCGGCGATCAGAAAGATGAGGTTCGGGGCGGCGGCCGACAGTACCCCGGCGACAGCGGCCCCAAATAGCGTCAGGCGGATCACGCGCACCCGTCCGAGCCGGTCCGAGAGCATCCCCCACACGGGCTGCATCCCGCCGTAGAGCAGGTAGTAGAGGCTGGCCGTCGCCGTGGTCTCGGCGAGCGAGGCCCCGAGGGCCGCGGCGATGGTCACGAGCATCGGCGCAACCACGAAACGGTCGAAGCTGCTGAAGAAGGCGGCGAGCTGCAGGAGCCGCAATCCGCCCCGGAATCCTCCTGACGCCAGCCCTGTCGCGCTCCTTGCTTTACCCATCAGGCAGCCCGCTTGCCCGCTCCGCACCCGGCACTACGTCCCGCCGCAGGGGCGCCGAGCCGCTTCTTCGCTGACCCTCGACCTCTTTCCTGGCGGCCACGGCGAGCTCGTCGGCCCGGTCGTTGCCGGACTTGTGTGGGCCCCGGGTCTTCTGGTGCCCCTTGACCTTCTTCCATCGTACTTCCCTGTGGCGCCGCGTCGCCTGCAGGAGCCTCTCCCACAGGTCCCTGTTCGCCACAGGCTCTCTGCGGTAGTTGAGCCATCCATTCTTCCGCCACGTCTCGTGCCAGCACCTCCTCATGCAGTTGACGAGGTAGGACGAGTCGGAATAGACGGTTACGAGGTGTCCCTCGTCTATCTTCTCCAGGGCGACGCACGCGGCGGTCACCTCCATCCTCAGGTTGGTGGTGTCCCGCTCGCCGCCGCTGATCTCCTCGGTCTTGCCTCTCCAAGTCAGGACTACCCCGTAGCCCCCTGGGCCGCGGGAGCCGCACGATGCACCGTCGGTGTAGGCGTAGGCCTCCAGCTCTACCGGCTCTCCACTCATTCCCCTATCGCCCCAGTCTCTAGCAGCCGGACGATCAGGTGCAGCCGGTCAAGCCGGACCCTTCGGAAGTGCTCGGCGAGCTCGCGGTCGGCCCGCGCAAGATCCCCGGTAGCATCACTCAGCCGACGGTACGCCGAGTTGATCTCCACGATAAGCGCGTCTCTGGTCATCGGTGCCTCCCCGCCCCGCCTCCGGCGTCTAGCAGAAGACAAGGAGCCGTCAGACAGTCCACTCGGTGTTACTCTAGCGTCAAGATCCGGTCCACGAGGGCGCGAGTCGCTGAGACGTCGATGCCGTGTTCGGTGCCTCCGCGCAGGATGGGGCCCGCGAGAGCATCGAGCTCCGGTGGGCGTCCCGCCGCCACGTCTTTCTGCATCGAGCTCCGGAAACCTTCGGGCAGACCTTCGAGCGCCGAGATGACAGGCTCGGGGGCGACCTCTGCGCCCTCGGCTATCCCGACCGCGCAGGCCTCGTTGACACACGCCTTCAGGAGGGTATGCCATTGCGCGTCCGAGCGAACTACCCCGAGCGGACCCCCCGACGCCGTAGTCGAAAGCGCGAAGGGCGCCAGGAAGCAGAGCTTGCTCCAGAGCATGGTGACCTCGTCGTCTCGCCCTTCGCAAGTCAGACCGGCGCCCCGTAGTTCCTCGCACAGGGCCTCCGCCCGTGCCCGTGTTGCCGGCATCGGCGCGACCTGCACGTCCGCGAACGCAGAGATATGCCGAACTCGCCCAGGCCCGGCCTGCTCGGCTTCCACCCGTATAGCCCCCGGCAGGACCCGCTCGGGACCGTAGCGGTCGCGAAGCTCTCCGACGTGGTCGACGCCGTTGAGCAGTGGCACCACGATCGCACCGCCCAGCTCATCCGGAGGGATGGCCTCGAGTGCCGCCTCGAGCGCCGTCGCTTTGACCGTGATCCAGACGATGTCGAACGCCTCCTCG
>DASTQK010000117.1:0-2784 GCA_035761765.1 Rubrobacteraceae bacterium | reverse complement strand
GAGCTAGCTCTGCGTATCCCGGGCACCGCGTCGGGGGAAATGAGCCCCATCGAGGCGGCGTGTTCGGCGGCGGCTGCGGTGTCGGAAACCACGACCATCTCCGTCCCGAGGGAGCGTGCCTCGCCGGCTTTCGCGCGCACCCTGGCGCCGCCGCTCGTCACGTCGCGGATGTAGATCGCGGGTATGCGCCCGGGGTGCTCGTGCGCAACCTGGAGGTAGATCTCCGGGTCCTCCTCCCCCGAGTCTCCGATCAGGACAAACGGAAGCTCCGGATATGTGCGCAGGAGGGAGCGTATGATCCCGAGCTTGTGCGTTCTGTTCTTGCCCAGGACGGAGGGGCTCCAGTCTTTGAAGAAGAGCGGACCCTCGGGGACGCCGTGGACGTCCAGGAAGTCCTCGAGCACGTCGTAGATGTTCCAGGGACTGCTCGAGACGTAGAAGATCGGGTTGTGCACCCGGCTCTCCTTGCCGCGCCGCAGGGCCGCGTAGAAGGCGCTCACGCCCTCGAATGGCAGCCGCGTGTGCGCGTTGTTGAGCAGGACGATCCAGGCCATCTTCAACACGTTCGTCGCGCTCGAGCGCACCACCGTATCGTCGATGTCGCTGATGACGCCGAAGTCGGCGCCCGTCGGCACCAGAACCTGTCCGGTGGACCGCACAGGCGTTCCGCCCGGCGACCCGGGCTGCAGCAGCTCCAGCTCCACCGGGTGCCACCTGGTCGGTCCCGTGAGCGGCTCCGGCAACTCGAAGCGAACCTCGAAGAAACCCTCCTCGTCAGCCGTGGTCCCGACCTGGTGTTCCTCGAAACACGCCTGCACCCGCGCGAAGGGGACCTCGTCGCTCGCAAAGCGTCGGGCCATGTTGCGCAGATTGTCCCACGAGGTGTGGTGCTGACCCGAGCGGGCAATGCCCCGCTCCTCCAGAACCCGGCCCTTGAGGAACAGCTCGCGCGACGTGCCGTGACCCCGGTACGGCAGGATCTCGAAGGGGCCGAGCAGCCCCAGCCGCCGCTTCGCCTCGAACCTGAGCCGGTCGAAACGCTGCTCGACGGCGTTCGCCGCGGCAAACAGAGCCTGCCTGCGACCAGTCAACGCGACCTCACCACCAGGTCTCTCGGCGGTAGACCACGCTCCAGCCTGCCTACCCTGGCAGGAACTTGACCCGTCTCTGCTCCACCTCGCGGATCTTCACCTGCTCGATGCTCGACCACGGCAAGAACGAGTAGCCCTCGGAGTCCGCGTCGGGTTCGCGCACCTCCAGCAGCAGGCCCGCTTCCTCCCGGTCGCAGACGACACCGGTGATCTCACGCCCGCTCCAGGTGGCCACCGAGACATCAGTACCTTTCTTGAGGGCGTCGGAGACCTTGGGGGCCTGAGCAAGCCACTCCTGAGAGACCACTTCAGATCTCCTCTCGCCGTTCTCATTTGCCATCATGCCCTGTATTTACCACACCGGGACCGGGCTCACACAACCTGCCGGCTCCGAGGGATGATACGCACGAGGCGGCATTACGGGATCATCCGCCGCCCCTCTGCGGGGCAATCCGTTTCAGTTACCGTTCGGCATAAAGACGCCGAGGTGGTCGTATGCGCGACGGGTAGCGACGCGGCCGCGGTTGGTGCGTTGGATCAGGCCGCTCTGCAACAGGTAGGGCTCGTAGACGTCCTCGACCGTATCCCGGGCCTCTCCCAGGGCAACCGAGAGCGTCCCCACCCCGACCGGCCCGCCGTCGAACTTGTCTATTATGAGGCCGAGGTAGTCGCGGTCGGTGCGGTCGAGGCCGAGGTGGTCAACCCCCTGCATCTCGAGCGCGGCGTTGGCGGTCTCCTCGTCGATCGTGCCGTCGCCGACGACCTCGGCGTAGTCGCGCACGCGCTTCAGGAGCCGGTTCGCCACGCGCGGCGTTCCGCGGCTGCGGCGGGCGAGCTGCTCCGCTCCACCTCCCGAGACGGGAATCCCGAGAATCCTCGCGTTTCTGACCACGATCTTCTCCAGCTCCTCCGGCGCGTAGTAGTCCAGCCGGGCGGAGAACCCGAAGCGGTCGAGGAGCGGCTTGGTCATGAGCCCTGTGCGCGTGGTGGCGCCAACGAGGGTAAACCTCGGCAGATCCATCCTGATGGTGCGCGCCGAGGGTCCCTGACCGAGCACGATATCCATCGCGTAGTCCTCCATCGCGGGGTAGAGGACCTCCTCGATCTGCCTGTTGAGGCGGTGGATCTCGTCTATAAAAAGGAAATCGCCCTCTTCGAGCGAGGTCAGGATAGCCGCCATGTCGCCTGCGCGCTCCAGGCTCGGCCCGCTCGTGGTCGTGAGGCCGACGCCCATCTCGGTCGCGAGGATGCGGCAGAGGCTCGTCTTGCCGAGCCCTGGAGGCCCGGCGAAGAGTATGTGGTCGAGCGCCTCCCCTCGCTGCTTCGCAGCCTGCACGAATATCCTCAGGTTCGCCTTGAGCCTCTGCTGGCCGACGAACTCGTCGAGGTTGCGTGGCCGCAGCGTCGGTTCGTCGTCTTCGAGGAATGCCTCGGGGTCGAGCGGGTGCTCTGCTGGCGCCTCCTCCTTGACGCCTTCGCCGCGCACGGTGAAGTCGTCCATCTCATCCATGTTCAACGCCTGCTCCCTATCCGTCGCAACGCCTCCTTGATGTACTTCTCGACGCTCTCTTGCGGCGGGATGCTGTTGAGTGCCTTCTCGGCCTCCTCGATCGAGTACCCTAGCCCCGTGAGCGCCTCCCGCGCTTCCATGTAGAGGCCGCCACCACCGGTGGAGACGACCGGTTCCGGCCCG
>DASTQK010000116.1:0-9278 GCA_035761765.1 Rubrobacteraceae bacterium | reverse complement strand
GATCATCCTGCCGGTGCCCATAGACCTCCTCTCGCCCTACCTGCCCCACGCTGACGGCTCTCGGGGCGAATACGAGGCGAGAGCTCGGCGAGAGAGGCTAGAGGAAGAGGAGGAGGCCGAGCGGCTATATGAGGAGGCCGTAGGCGAGGTGCCGACGGAGACCACTGTCGAGGGAGATATACACCGCGGGGAAGAGCGCGCCTAGACGTCGAATCCCCGTTTCTTGCCTTTTCTGCTGCCCCCTATCCGGTCGGGGGTTAGCCTCGTATACATCTGGGTAAGATGACCTCCGAAGTTGAGAGCTTCTACCGGTGAGCCTTCTCGCGGGGTCTCCGCGGAGGGTCCGGACGAGAGGTCTGATGGAGCGCGAACCCGCGGAGGTCAACAAAGAGAGAGAGATCGGGCTCACGCAGCCGGTCTCCCTGACTCTCCCCAGCAGCCCGGGGTACGTCCTGCTCGCCCGCCTCGTTGTGGCCCAGGTCGGGCGGCTGGCCGGTTTCGGACCCGAGGACGTCTACGACCTCAAGCTGGCCGTCACTGAGGCCGCGACCAACGTCATCCGGCACGCGGCGGTCGAGAGCTACGAGGTCGAGTACAGGGTCTTCCCGCGGGCCGTGGAGATAACCGTAATAGATACCGGCGGCGGGTTCAACGTCGCAGACCTCACGCGCCCGCCCGAAGGGCAGGGAGGGTTCGGGCTCGCCGTCATCCGCGACCTGGTCGACGAGCTCATTCTCGACTCGACCGAGGGTGGCGGGACACGCCTCAAGATGATCCGGCACGCCAGTGTGCCCGTAAACGGCCCCGAAAACTGAAAAAGGGCCCCCGGTCCTGTTGAATCGGCGGCGGGCGTTAATATACAGTTTACCGAGTCGTTGCCCGGCCCCTAGGGGGCGTTATGAGAGGGGACCCGTGAGCGAGCCGTGCTGCAGCGCGTAAACCCCGGGAACAAGGCGCTCGCCGATTACCGCAGCATCATCCGGCGACCCCTCTATGACGAGATCGTCGAGCTGGCCGGGCGCCTCGACGGGGCACGGGTGCTGCACGTCAACGCCACGAGCTTCGGCGGCGGGGTCGCGGAGATCCTCTACACGCTGGTGCCCCTTATGCGGGACGTTGGCCTCGAGGCCGAGTGGGGCGTGATGTTCGGGGCTGAGCCGTTCTTCAACGTCACCAAGGGCTTCCACAATGCCCTGCAGGGCGCTGACTACGAGCTCACCGTGGAGGCGCGCGCGATCTACGAGGAGTACAATCGCCAGTCCGCGACCGCGCTCGCCGAGGCCGGGGAGGAGTGGGATGTCGTGCTCGTCCACGACCCCCAGCCGGCACTCTTGAGACACTTCTCCGAGGGCCTCTCGGAGAAGACAAAGTGGATCTGGCGCTGCCACATAGACACCTCGACCCCGAACCCTCAGGTACTGGACTACCTGCTGCCTTACATACTGGAGTACGACGCACAGATCTACACGCTGGAGGAGTACACTCCACCGGACGTGAAGCTACCGGGTCTCACAACGATCCCGCCTGCAATAGACCCCTTGAGCCCCAAGAACATGGCGCTCGCCCCCGAGGACGCCCGCTACATCGTCAACCAGTTCGGGGTGGACACCGAGAGGCCGTTTATCGTCCAGGTCTCGCGCTTCGACCCCTGGAAGGACCCACTCGGCGTCATAGACGTCTACAGGGCCGTCAAGGAGGAGGTGCCCGAGGTGCAGCTCGTCCTCATCGGCTCGATGGCCCACGACGACCCCGAGGGCTGGGACTACTGGTACAAGACCGTCAACTATGCCTCAGGCGATCAGGACATCTTCCTCTTCTCCAACCTCACCAACGTCGGAGCCATCGAGGTCAACGCCTTCCAGGCCATCGCGGACGTGGTGATCCAGAAGTCCATCCGCGAGGGCTTCGGGCTCGTGGTGGCCGAGGCACTCTGGAAGGCGAGGCCCGTCGTGGCAAGCAGGGTGGGCGGCATCCCGATGCAGATCACCGCCGGAGGCGGCATCCTCATAGATACCATCCCCGAGGCCGCCTCCGCCTGCATAAAGCTCCTCAAAGACCCCGACTTCGCCCGCGAGATGGGTCGCCACGGCAAGGAGCACGTGCGCGAGCACTACCTGATACCACGCCAGATGCGTGACAACATGAGGCTCTTCGCCAAGCTGCTCGGGGTGTAGGTGGCTTCGGGCGAGCGTATCGTTATCGTCTCGAACCGGGGGCCCGTGACCTTCTCGCGCTCGGAGGCGGGCGAGAGAATCTATTCGAGAGGAGCCGGGGGCCTCGTCACGGCCCTGAATGCGGTCTCGCGCCGCGGCGACGGGACGGTCTGGATCGCCTCGGCCCAGAGTGAGGAGGACGTGCGCGTCGCTCGCGAGGGGCCCGTACCCTACGAGGTCGAGGACCTGCGCGTCGCGCTCGTCGAGCATGACCCGGAAGCCTACGACCTGATGTACAACCACCTGGCCAACCCGCTTCTCTGGTTCGTCCAGCACGGTCTCTACGATCTCCCCTACTCGCCTGGCCTCGGCGACGACACGAGACGAGCCTGGGAGGAGGGCTACGTACCCGTGAACCGCAACTTCGCCGAGACCGTGGCCCGGACCGTCGGGGACGAGGAGGCCCCGATCATCCTCCTCCACGACTACCAGCTCTACATGACCCCGCACTTCGTCAGGGAACGGCTGGGCCTCGACGCTTTCGTCTCGCTCTTCGTGCACATCCCCTGGCCCGAATCTGATTACTGGCGCGTCCTGCCGAGCTACGTGAGGGAGGGCATCCTGGAGAGCCTCCTCTCGGCTGACGTAGTCGCCTTCCACACACAAGGATACGCCCGAAACTTCGCGGAGACCGCCGTCCGGGTCCTCGGCGTCGAGTACGACGCAAAGAGAGGGGTCGTCAGCCACGGTGGCCGCGAGGTGTGGGTGCGTGCGTATCCCATCTCCATAGACCCGGCGGAGTTCGAGGAACTCGCCGGGAGCGAGGCCGTGCTCGAGCAGGAGAGGTTCGTTAAGAGCCTACCCGGCAAGCTCCTCCTTCGGGTGGACCGCACCGATCTCTCGAAGAACATCGTGCGTGGCTTCCGGGCCTACGGGCGGATGCTCGAGCGCCACCCCGAGATGGCGGAGGAGGTGACCTTCCTCGCACAGCTCCAGCCCTCGCGCACCGACGTCCCCGAGTACGCCGCTTATATGGAGGCCGTGGCGAGGACGGCCGAGGAGGTCAACGGGAGGCACGGCAGCGGCTCCTGGAAGCCCATAGAACTCTTTATGGAGGACAACTTCCCCCGCTCCGTCGCCGCCTACAAGAACTTCGACGCCCTGCTCGTCAACGCGGTGCGCGACGGTATGAACCTAGTCGCCAAGGAGTCCGTCGTCATAAACGAGAAGGACGGCGTCCTGATCCTCTCCGAGAACGCGGGTGCCCACGAGGAGCTCGGGGAGCACGCCGTAACCGTCAACCCCTTCGACCTCGACGAGCAGGCAGACGCGATCCGTGAGGCCCTCACCATGCCCGCCGACGAGCGCCACCGCAGGGCACGGGAGCTGCGCAAGATCGTCGCCTCCAATACCATAGAAGACTGGGTCGAGGCGCAGATGAAGGACATTGTCGCCTATCGTGAAGGAGACGGATAAGATCTCCGGGTGGCTATCTTCATACGGATCGCCACCATCCTCGTTGCAGTGCTCGATGCGCTTGTGTACAGCATGACAGGCGATACGGCTCTCCGGGAGCCGCAGAACTTCTCCCGACATCTCGCGTCGCGGCCGCCGTCGTGCGTGCTTGCCGCCTCTCTGGCGGGGCTTCGAGTCTTTCCCAAAATCGGGCTAGATCTCCTCTATCACGTCGCCCGAGCGAATCTCTCCGCTCCCAAGGACCTGGGCGTGCAGGCCGCCCCTGTGAACCAGGGTCGGCAGGAGACTCTTTATCCCCGTAACGTCAACAACGTGCCTGCACGGCTCGCAGAGCTCGACGCCGCGCAGCGTAGCACCGCCGACGCGGAACTCGCGCCCGACAAGGTGGTTCAAGGGCGCCCCGCGGGTCGTGATGTTCCGCCGCGTGACGCCGGGGGCGAGCGCGAGGCCGTGGTCACGCCTTAAGGCCTCCAGGGTCTCCTCCTCGAGCAGGGACACCTCGCGGATCGGGCCGGGGTCCTCCGAGTAAAAACCGCTGCCCTCGAAGTAGCGGTCGCCCTCGAGGCCCCTGCCGGCGACCGCCCGCACCCGGTCTCTCTCGATCATCGGCTCGCCCGCGGCGCGGGCGATGTGGATCGTGACGACTATGCCTCTCCACACGTGTTTGCTGCCTCCCTGCGTTCTCGGTGACGGGAAAACGAGCGTAGAGACGATTATAAGAGCGCGCGCAGCACCTCTCCGACGCCCTCGACACCGTCCACGACTATGTCGGCCTCGGAGGTGATCTCCGGCGGCCCCTCCTCGCTCGCGACGCCGACGCGCAGGATCTCCTCAAGGGTCCCTTCCTCACGCAACGCCGCCAGCTCTCTGAAGGCGTCGAGGTCTGTGGTGTCGTCCCCGATGAACATAGCCCTCTCGGGGCGGTACTCCTCGACCAGGGTGCGTACCGCCGTGCCCTTGTCAGCCCGGATGGGGGGGCGCGCCTCGACGACCCCTCGCCCGACCGTGATCCTCAAGCCCAGCCGCTCGCCTTCGCGCTTCACGAACTCCACGGACCGATCGCCGACCTCGGGCGGCGCATTGCGGTAGTGGACGGAGGCGGTGATGCCCTTCTCCTCTACGAACGCGCCGAGGGGCTCGAGCTCCCGCCTGGCGTTGTTCTCCAGCTCCTGTACCCTCTCCTGATACGGCAGCGCCTCGGGGGTCACCTCTACCTCGCCGTCGCGCAGGATCTCGAAGCCGTGGTTGCCGAAGTAGACGACATCGGTGAGCCCGACGAGGTCGAGCGCGTCCTCGGTCTTGCGGCCGCTAATGCCCGCCACGAGGAGGTACCTCTCGCTCAGCCGCCCGAGAAGCTCCTTGAGCTCGGCCGGCACCTCGGACATGTCCGGTGTCGGCACGATGGGAGCCAGCGTGCCGTCTATGTCGGTCAAGACGGCCACCGACGCCGGCGCCTCGCGCCAGGCCCGCAACCGATCCCGGATCTCCGCTTCACCACTCATGACCCTCGCAGGATACCGTCCCGCCCGGCCACGGTCCAGCTAGCATGCTCCGCCCTGGCCGGGTCCGCTTCAACAACGCGGCAGCACGTTCTCGCGCGCCAGAAACTCTTGCAGGCTCAAACCGCTCTCCTCGAGACGCCGGGCGTTCCCCAGGCCCACGTAGCGGTAGTGCCAGGGCTCCCACTGGTAGCCGGTCTCCTCCGCGTTGCCTCTGGGGTAGGCGAGGACGAAGCCGTGCTCTGGGGCGTTCTCCAGCAGCCAGGAGGAGGCGCTCGTGCTACCGAAAGGTAGCCAGACCTCGTAGCTCGCCGCCGCGTTGGTAAAGTCTACGGCCGTGCCGAGCTGGTGCTGGCTGTGGCCCGGGGTAGCGCTCATCGTCTCCGCGCCCGTGCCGTAGATGCTCGCCAGCCTGGCGTGGGAGGTCCGTTGTTGCGCGTAAGACCGGTAGGCCGAGGCGACGACCAGCTCCTCGCCGTCCGCTGCTGCATCCTCGACCAGGAGGCTCAAATGCTCGGCGGCCTCGCGCCGCAGCAGCATCTCGCCGCCTCCCAGCGTGGGGATCCCGTAGGCCCACAGCGAAACGAGGTCTTCCGGATAGTAATCGGGCGGCAGGGCGTGCGAGCGGTCCACGAGCACCCTCAGATCGTCGCAGCTCTCCTCTGGCGGCGTCTGTGGAGCCCTGTTGGCGGCTTTCGTCCCCAGGCGCTCCGTGCTCCCGGCTCCGATAGCGTCGATCACCGGCGGACCAGACGGAGTGGTCGGCTCCTTTACCGGCAGAATCCCCGCTTGTTGCGCCTCGACCAACGCGAAACCCATGGTAAGAACACAGATCACAACCATCGCGCCCACCAGCCACCGGTTGCGGCGGCGCTTCCCGGCGGACCGGAGATGCGTTCTCGACCCCCTTCTCACGTCAAGAGAACGCTAGCGCACCGCCGGGGTTTCGTCCAGCCCGGGGGACCGGGCATCAAGGGAAACTCTACGGCTTGGGAGTTACCTTCTTCCCTGTGCTCGGGCGCGCAGGTCGTCGGCGTCAATCTCCCCGTCCAGGTACTTGCCGATAAAGTACCCGATGATGGCGAACACCACCACAAGGGCCGCCTCGCCGACGCCGATGAGGGCGATCAGGAAGACTACAAGCCCCGCGATCAGGGCCCCCCACTGCTTGTTGGTCCAGGTGGCCATCTACCCTTCCTTTCTCTATGAGGCGGTGCCTTGTACCGTGACTTCGACGTCTCGGACGGGTACACCCTGCTCGCCGAGCACCCGCCGGATGTTCTCCCTGGTGCGCGTCGCCAGCTCGGTGTAGTTGCCAGAGGGCGGCACCCTTATGCCTGCCGAGACCAGATAGTCACGATCCTTGGAGGTCAGCGAGGCGGAGGGCGACTCGGCCCCCGCCTCCCTGGCCGCGCCTTCGGCCAGTGCCTTCACGGCGCTCGCCGTGATCACCGTCTCCTTGCCCGGCGTGTCGTCCATGACCGTGCTCCTCGCGACCCGCCGGCCGAAGGTGAGCTCGCGCAGGAGGAGCAGCAACGCGATGAGCGCCACGAGGACGCCGACTACCGCGAGCACGATGCGGACGGGGTTGGTGAAGTCCGAGATCGAGAGGTTGCCCAGGGCCTCGAGCCCGCTCCGGTAGCCCGTGTAGGCGTCGATCACGCTCGCCGAGATGACCCCGAAGGCCACGAGCAGGAGCAGCACGGGGACCGCTATCAGCAGCAGAGCTATGATGAGCATGACTATGCGGTTGAAAGCATTCATTGCACCCTCGTCTTGGTCTGACGCGGGTCCGCCTCGAGGAGCCTCACGTTGAGCTTGCTCACCGGCACCCCGCGCTGCGCTAGCCTCTCGCGCACCGAGCGGCGCAGCTCGGACTGTATGGCGCTGGTGTCCTCCCCGCGCCGTACTCTGGCCTCGAGGTCCACCCGAGCCCCCGGTCTTCTCTTGGCCTTCACGCGCGCCGAGGTTCCGAGCACCCCCGGGGTCCGCTCGGCGGCCTCGACGACCTCGTCGGCGACCGCGCCACGGGTGATGTAAGTCCCGCTGTGCATGCGCACTCGTCTCGGCGCCGACGGCTTGAGCTCGGCTATAAGCAGGATCAGGCCCAGCACCGCGATGGCGACGAGCAGGATCACAGAGAGCACCGAAAGGCTGCCGTTCTCGACGTTTTGAGCGAAGGTCTCGAGGCTGCGGTAGAGGCCGGAGAGGCCCAGAGCCCGGGGGATGTCTTCCAGCCTGTACCCGAAGAGGTTGAGACTGTAGACAACCATGTAGACGCCGAGCACGAAGAGACCGGCGAAGAGCAGTATCATCACTATCCTGTTGAAGACCCTCATGAGGCCGCCACCTCGAGATCCTCGACTATTACGTCTATCCTCCGGTCGCCGGCCTGGGGGACCAGGCGCTCGATGATGCTCCAGGTTATCTCGGGTATGGGCTTGGGCAACGGGTAGCGGGCCACGATGTGGATCTCCACCTCATCTGGGTTGACGATCACCCCGGTAACCTTCTCGTTGCCCTCGTAGGTCGCGGCCTCGACGTAGCGCCCGCGCCCCATGGAATGTACCCCTTCTGTGGCGAGGGCCGCCTGGACAGCGGCCCTCGCCAGCAGCAGTTCTCCAGCCAAGGTCAGTTCTTCCTTCCGGCGGGCACAGGTACTACTGGACCCGCTGCTGTTCCTGCGCCTCCTGCTCCCGGCGCTGCTGCTCGAGCTCCTGCTGGCGCTGCTGCTCTGCCTCCTGCTGCGGGAAGAACACGTTGGAGACCGTGACGTTGACCTCGGTCACCCGCAGGCCCACCAGGTTCTCGACCCGGTTGACCACGTTGCGCCTGACGGCCTCGGCGAGCTGCGGGATGGACTTGCCGTACTCGGCCGTGAGCGTCAGGTCGATGGCAGCCTCTTCCTGGCCGACCTCGACGGAGACCCCCTGCGTCTGGCTGCCGCCGCTCCCGCCGGTTATGGAGCCCAGGATGCCGCCGACGGCCTGCGAGGTGCCGCTGCCCATCCTGATGCCGTCGACCTCCTGGGCCGCGATACCGGCTATCTTCGATACGACGCTGTCCGAGATGGTGGTGCTGCCGCGCTCGGTCTGAAGCGGGCTGCCGCTTCGCTGGCTACTTTCACTCATGCGTACTCTCTCCTTTCGTCGATGAGGCTGGCCCTCCGTACAGCGTATCTACACCGTCCGGCGCGTGAGCAACCGGTAGATGACGAGCAGGATGATCGCACCAAGCATAGCCGTCAGTATGGACCCCAGACTGACGCTCCCCGCGCTCCCGGCGAAGCCCAGCAGGTTCAGTGCCCAGCCCCCGATAAAGGCTCCGACGATTCCGATCAGGGCGGTGACCACTATGCCTCCCGGGTCCGGTCCCGGCATGACCCACTTCGCCAGGATACCCGCTATCAGACCTACTACTATCCAGGCTACGATGGCCCCGATGCTTATGGCTTTCACCTCCCCGCCTCTACTGCACGCCAACGTACCGGACGATACCTGATGGAACATATTAACAGCCAGTATACCCCGCGCTACTTTCGCCCGGTTTTACCCCTATTCCCACGGCCATAAACACCGTGGAGCGTATCCGTTGGAGGCTGCCTTAACCCTGCAAGGCAGGCCACACGAAGGCCAGCGCGAAGAGCAGGGCGGCCCCGTAGAGAAGGGGGTGCACCTCGCCGGGCCTGCCCCTGGAGAGTTTGATCAGGACGTAGGCGATAAAGCCGAACCCGATACCGTAGGAGATGTTGAAGGTCAGCGGGAGCGTCAGGATGGTGAGGAAGGCGGGGATGGCTTCGTCGAAATCGTCCCAGGGGATGAAGCGGACTGCGGTGATCATCAGAAACCCGACGACTATCAGGGCGGGGGCCGTCACGGGGGAGACGAAGATATCACCCTCCCCCTGCGGCCCCGGCACGGGTATGGAGCCGCCGAAGACCGAGATGAGGGGGGAGAACGGCAGCGCGAGCAGGAAGAGCAGCCCGACGACCACGCTCGTGAAGCCCGTCCTGCCGCCCTCGGCGACGCCGGCTCCGCTCTCTATATAGCTAGTCACGGAGCTCGCGCCCGCCGCCCCGCCCCCGGCCGCCGCCAGCGAGTCGACAAGCAGTATCCTCTTCAGGTGCGGCGGACGGCCGTTCTCGTCGAGC
>DASTQK010000115.1:0-7055 GCA_035761765.1 Rubrobacteraceae bacterium | reverse complement strand
GGCGACGAGGGCGAGAGGCGGGTACGCGCGGCCTATCCGGGGGCGACCTGGGATCGTCTCGTGGAGATCAAGGGCCGCTACGACCCGACCAACCTCTTCCGGCTCAACCAGAACATACCGCCGAAAGACGGACGGGTTGCGGCGTCGTGAGCGAGAGGCTACTATCGGTCGTCGAGCACCTGGACATCCGGCCGGACGACCGGGTGCTCGAGATCGGGTGCGGCCACGGGGTCGCGGCGACGCTCGTCTGCGAGCGCCTCGAGGGAGGCTATCTCACCGCCGTCGACCGCTCGGAGAAGATGATCGAAGCCGCGAGACGCCGGAACGCAGCGTTCGTCGAGGCCGGCAGGGCAGAGTTCCTAGTCGCGGACCTGGAGGACCTCGACCTGGGAGACCGGCGCTTCGACAAGATCTTCGCGGTCCGCGTAGGCCTCTTTCATCGCGAACCCGACCGTGCGTACAGCCTGGTCGAGCGATGGCTCGCGCCCGGAGGAGGGTCCTTCGCCTTCTTCGACCCGCCATCGGGCAGGAGAGTTGGTCCGTGAAAAAACACGTGCTGTTCATTCACGGCGGCGGGGAAGGTGCATACGAGGAAGACAACAAGCTGGCGGCGTCCCTACAGGTTGCGCTCGGGCCCCTATACGAGGTGCGGTGTCCGAAGATGCCGGATGAAGATAGCCCCGAGTACAAGGTGTGGAAAGAGCGGATCGCACAAGAACTCGCCGCGTTGGATGGCGAGGCGATCCTTGTCGGACACTCCTTGGGCGGTTCGATTCTGCTGAAGTACCTCTCCGAAGAGAAGGTGGGAAAGACCGTTGCCGGGATGTTCCTCCTCGCGCCGCCCTACTGGGGCTCCGAGGATTGGGAAGTGGGCGAGTACGAACTGCAGAAAGGCTTCGCGTCGAAGCTCCCAGAAGAGTCACCGGTGTACTTCTACCACAGCCGCGATGACGAGCTGGTGCCGTTCGCACACCTCGCGCTGTACGCACAGAGACTGCCGAAGGCGACCATGCGCGAGTTCGACGACCGAGGGCACCAATTCGATGGCGATCTCTCCGAAGTCGCCCGGGATATCGAATGGCTCTGAAGGCTTGCCGCCGGGCTGTCGATCGTCGAGAAGGGAGACGATGATGAACGACATCCAGCAGCGAGTCCAGGAAGCCATCGACCGGCTGGTTGCCTCAGGGGCCGAGAGGGGCCTGCAGGTAGCAGTCTACCGCCACGGCGAGCAGGTGGTAGACGCCGTCGCGGGAATAGCCGACCCCCAGACCGCACGTCGGGTCACGCCCGACACCCCGTTCTTTAGCTACTCGATCGGCAAGGGCGTGGCCGCGACCGTGGTCCATGCTCTCGCCGAGCGCGGCCTCTTCGGCTACGACACGAGAATCGTCGAGCTGTGGCCGGAGTTCGGCGCTCATGGCAAGGACAGGGTGACCGTACGTCACGCGTTGAGCCAGACGGCCGGCGTGCCCGGCCTGCCGCCCGGGCTAACGGTGGATGATCTGTGCGACTGGGAGAAGATGTGCACGATCGTGGCCGACTCGGAGCCCTGGTGGGAGCCTGGCACGAGGATAGGCTACCACGCCATCACGTGGGGTTACATCGTTGGCGAGATCATCCGCCGGGCCAGCGGCAAACCGATCCCCCGGTCACTGCGGGAGGAAGTGGCCGAGCCGCTGGAGGTGGCCGACGAGCTCTTCTTCGCGGTTCCGGCAGCCGAGCGACCCCGGCTCGCCCGGCTGGAGGACGCCCCGGGCGCGGAGGAGATGTTCGGCGAGCTTCCCGAGGACTCGCCGATCCTCAAGCTGGGACCGGACCTCACGGCGGCGGATGCCAACCGTGCCGAGGTGCTGGGTGCAAACATCCTGGCCGGGGGCACCGTGACAGCCCGCGCCGTGGCGCGCATGTACGCCGCGCTACTGGGTGAGGTGGACGGCGTGCGCCTGATCTCGCCGGAACGCCTGCGCGAGGTCTCCGCCGTGGCGATGAGCGGAACCGACCAGATCTTCGGCTTCCCGACCTCCTGGGGACTGGGCTACTCGATCGGACAATTCATGTCCAACGCGCACGAGACGCAGCACGTGTTCGGGGTGGGGGGCATCGGCGGGAGCCACGCCTACGCCAGCACTAGGACCGGGACGACGTTCGCGCTGACCAAGAACCTTCTCACCCCCAGTTTCGACACCGCCGAGCAAGTCGCCGGGATCGTTACGAAGGCGGTTGCTGACACCTAGCCAGCACAAGAAGAAGCTAGCGCGTGGATGATGGTAGTAGCCTGGCAGGCAGCGACTATCCACCAAGGAGGGCTAACGCCGATGGCGGGTAGGCACATCGAGGCCAACGGGGCCATGAAGGCATCGAAGGCGTGATTGCCGACAAAGCACCCAGGGCCGGGAGGAGGGAGTGGCTCGGGCTAGCCGTCATCGCCCTTCCGTGCCTGCTCTACTCGATGGATTTGACCGTGCTAGAGCTGGCGGTGCCCAAGCTCAGCGCGGATCTCGAGCCCACGAGTTCCCAGCTCCTGTGGATCATGGACGTCTACGGGTTCCTGCTAGCCGGGTTCCTGATCACCATGGGCACTCTGGGTGACAGGATCGGGCGCAGGCGACTTCTGATGATCGGGGCCGCCGCCTTCGGAGCCGCCTCGGTGCTCGCTGCTTTCTCCAACAGTGCGGAGATGTTGATCATCACACGCGCCGTGCTTGGCATCGCCGGGGCCACGCTGGCGCCCTCCACCCTCTCCCTGATCCGCAACATGTTCTTGGATCCGGAGCAGCGCGCCTTCGCCATCGGGGTGTGGGCTACGAGCTTTGCGGCCGGCGCCGCGATCGGGCCGCTGGCGGGCGGGCTTCTGCTGGAATTCTTCTGGTGGGGCTCTGTGTTCCTGCTCGCAGTGCCGGTGATGGCGCTGCTGCTCGTGCTGGGGCCGGTGCTGCTGCCCGAGTTTCGCGATCCCGAGGCAGGAAGGCTGGACTTCATCAGCGCCGCGATGGCGCTCTCCACCGTGCTGGCGGTGATCTACGGCCTCAAGCAGATCGCCCAGGATGGTGTGGGATGGTTGCCGCTGCTCTCTGTCGCGGCAGGCATTGCCGTCGGCGCTGTCTTCGTCCGCAGGCAGCAGACGCTAGCCGACCCGCTAATCGACCTGCGGCTCTTCAAAGTGCCCGCCATCAGCGCGTCGCTGATAGCGTTCTTGTTGAGCATCTTCGTGATAGCCGGGATCTTCCTCTTTATCGCGCAGTACCTGCAGCTGGTGCTGGGGCTTTCGCCGCTTGTGGCAGGCCTTTGGACGTTGCCATCAGCCGGCGGGCTCATCGCCGGTTCCATGCTGGCCCCGCTGGCCGTGCGCTGGGTCCGCCCGGCGTTCGTGATGGCCGGCTGCCTGGCGCTCTCCGCGGTCGGATTCGCGATGCTTGTTCAGGTCGAGAGCGCCTTCGGGCTGGGTGTCCTCGTGATCGGCTCCGTCCTCTTCTCACTGGGCGTCGCTCCGGTGGGTACCCTGGCGACCGACCTGATCGTCGGGAGCGCCCCGCCCGAGCGGGCTGGGGCCGCGTCGGGGATCTCCGAGACCAGCGCCGAACTGGGTGGGGCACTGGGGATCGCGGTCCTGGGGAGCATCGGCACGGCCGTCTACCGCAACCGGGTGGCCAGCTCCCTCCCGGAGGGAGTCCCGCCCCAGGCTGCGGAGGCCGCGCGCGACACCCTGGGCGCCGCCGTACGCGTGGCCGACGAATTGCCCGATCAGGTCGGCAACGTCGTGCTCGATGCTGCCCGCGAGGCCTTTACCCAGGGACTGCACTTGAGCGCCATCACGAGCGCCGTACTCGTGACGGGCCTCGCCATCCTTGTCGCGGTGATGCTCCGAGAAGTGCGCGCGGGTTCCGACGATCAGGCCGTCACGGAGCCGGACGAGGAGTGAGACCTCCCAGGATCACGTGCGACGCCACTATAGCCGGGTATTCTAGGAAGCCGGAGTTGCGGACGCTGCCACGCCGATAAATGCCAGCAAGCCGACCGCCGCACCCAGAGGCCAGCGCACGACGCCTTTACTCACCATCGAAGCGCTTCTGTAGCAGTAGGATGGGGCTGCCGTCCTGGTCTAGGAGCAGCGCCCCGATTCCCCACGGGTAGCGGTAAGGCTCCCCGAGAAACCGTACGCCCCGCTCCCCGAGCCGCTCGTAGAGAGCATAGATGTCATCGGTGCCAAGCGTCAAAATCGGTGCGCCGTCGGAGCGGCCGACCATAGCCTTCTCGTGCTCTTTTTGGGCCTTCTTGAGGACTATTGTGATCCTCATCTGCGAAGGAGAGACCGTTATCCAGCGTGCGTCTTGGCTGTAGGGCTCGTCCTGGATCTTCTCGAGACCGAGCTTGTTTGCGTAGAACTCGAGGGCGGCTTGTTGATCGTTGACGTAGATCCCCACGAGCGGAACGTCCTTGATCATCGCTTTACCTCCTGTCGAATGGTTTCTCGTGTTCGGCTTTCTCGGTTAGCTGATCCTGCGATACCACGCGGCGTTCCGTCGTACTCACCAGGTAACGGGGTTGCCCTGTCTGGTCGGCGAGGAGATCGGCGGCCTTCATCGGGCATCCGGGGACTGGTTTCGTATTGCTCGACCATCGGATTACTCCTTTTACTCCATTACAAAGATAGTGGCCACGTTATGGAAGCGGGATCGATTCGAGTTTTTCCGAAAGCTGCCGTTCCCGGCGCCGGGACGCCGAACGGGAAGACGACAGAACAGATGTCCGGGCGGCGATAAATGAGCTCGACGTCCGAAGAGACACTGTGTGTACGATACTACCGTTACTCGCGTGGCTCAGGGATTCGCAAGAGCACCTGTCGAGCTCGGACAGGAAGTAAAATACCCTTCAGGTGAGCTCGGATGATGCGCGCTTCTGATCCACTCGTGTCCACCAGGCTGCGTCCTCCGGAGGCGCGGGCCGGCCTTGTCGCGCGCCCGCGTCTGACCGCGATGCTTCAGCGCGAACCCGGTCGCAAGTTGACGCTCATCTCGGCCCCGGCAGGCTTCGGCAAGACCACTCTGCTGGTCGAATGGTCGAGGAGTCGCGCGTCCGGCGCGGGTTCTGTCGCCTGGCTCTCGCTGGAAGAAGGCGACAACGACCCCGCGCGTTTTCTCTCCTACCTGGTGGCCGCGCTTCGCTCCATCTCGGGTGAGATAGGGGAAGGTGTTCTCTCCTCCCTGCGTTCGCCCGAGTCGCCGCAGCTCGGGGCGCTAACTGCCGCCCTGATCAACGAGATCTCCTCCCTCTCGACCGAGGTCACCCTGGTTCTCGACGACTACCACCTGATCGCCTCCGAAGCCGTCCATGGGGTCGTCTCTTTCCTGCTGGAGTACCTGCCGCCCAACGTGCACCTGGTTATCTCGAGCCGCGTCAACCCGCCCCTGCCGCTCGGCAGGCTGAGGGCGAGGGGTCAGATGGCCGAGCTCAGAGATACCAGTCTGCGCTTTACGTCTGAGGAGGCGGCGGCCTTCCTGGGCGATGTGATGGGCCTCGACCTCTCGGCCGCGGATGTCGCGGCGCTCGAAGAACGCACGGAAGGCTGGGTCGCCGGCTTGCAGCTGGCCGCGCTCTCGATGCGGGACCGTAAGGACGTCTCAGGCTTCGTGCGGGCCTTCTCCGGCAGCCACCGCGACGTTCTCGACTATCTGGCGGAAGAGGTTCTCGACAGGCAACCGGAGTGCATGCGCAGGTTCCTGCTCGAGACCTCCATCCTGTATCACCTGAGCGGTTCGCTGTGCGATGCGCTCACCGGCCGCTCTGATGGTCAGGAGATGCTGGAGAGGTTGGAGAGAGACAACCTCTTTGTGGTTGCGCTGGACGACGAGCGGGTCTGGTATCGTTACCACCATCTCTTCGCCGACTTTCTGAAGGCTCGGCTGGAGCGCGAGGGCCCCGAGCACATCCCCGAGTTGCACCGTCGGGCTGGCTCATGGTACGAGCGGGAGGGTTGGGCCTCTGAGGCGGTCGAGCACGCGCTCTTTGCCGGTGACCACGATTGGGCGGCCGATCTCGTCGAGCGGGTCGTTGGGGAGATGTGGTTCCGCGGTGAGGTGCTGACCCTGCTGGGCTGGTTGGAGGCGTTGCCCGAAGAGGCGAAGCGCCGCAGGCCGCGGCTGTTGCTCGAGCACGCCACGGCGCTGATGTGGGTCGGCAGATTAGAAGGTGTCGAGTCGCTCGTACGGGAGGCCGAGCGCATCGTCGAAGCCGGCTCTGGCGAAGGGCCAGCTTCGAGCGCGGAGAACATCCACCGCCGGTATCTGTTGGGGTATGCTGCCGCCGCCCGGGCCTGGCACGCCAACCTTCTGGGGGATCCGCAGAGCGGCATCGAGCTTGCACGGCGAGCACTCGAGCTCTTGCCCGATGACCCGCGTCCGCGCACCTTCGCCGCCTTCTCCCTGGCTGCGGCGTACTCGTTCGCCGGTGAGTTCGAGGCGGCGAGCGCCACGTTTGCCGAGACAGCGGAGCTGGGCCTGAGGGCTGGACATGACTTCCTGACGCTCGAAGCCATGGGCTACCACGCCGAGCTGCAGATGGCGCGGGGGCGGCTGCGCGAGGCGGACGGCATCCTGCGGCGTGCCCTGGATTTCGCAGCCGAGCGGGGCGATGGTTCGCTGCCCGCGAGCGGAGAGGTGCACGTGGCTACGGGCGAGCTTCTCTACGAGTGGGACGACCTGGACGCCGCAGAAGACATGCTGACGCAAGGCGTGCGTCTGGCCGAGCGAACGGGACAGATCGGTAGCCTGGTAGACGGCTGCGTCTCCCTCTCGCGGTTGAAGCAGGCCAAGGGAGACACAGCCGGCGCTCTCGAGACGGCGCGCGAGGTGCAGCGACTGGCCCTAAGGTCCGGCGTGGGGCAGTTTATCGTCGAAGCGGCGGCCTGGCGGTCGCGGCTGCACCTGATTGGGGGCGACCTGGCGGCTGCAACCTCCGAGTGGGAGAAGGCGAGCGTGGGTGACGATGACCCTGCCTTCGTGCGGGAGATCGCGCAGATCGCCCGTGCTCGTTTGCTCCTCGCTCGCGGCGAGCACGAC
>DASTQK010000114.1:0-6703 GCA_035761765.1 Rubrobacteraceae bacterium | reverse complement strand
ACCAGTAAACACATCAAGACAGTTCGCTTCATGACGCCCCCAACCTGGTTCCCGCCCGTGTAGGGAATTCCCACGCGTGGATTCGGAACTTCACATACGACTCCAAGTATAGGGAGGGCCAAAAAGGGATGCAATTCACGCAGAGCACGTACGCGACGCCGCAGCGATGCGCTGCGGACTTCGGTGGCAGCGTCCTCAGCTCTCAGATAGAGAGCGACGGCTCCGTCTCCGCCGACCTCGTGCTCCCGGTCCCCTCCCCGGAACTACCGACACCGTCACGAGAGATCCTACGCCAGGTCGTAATCGAGGACGAAGGAGTGTCCCCCGTCGGGCTCGTTTATGATCCGGGCCTCCCCGCGCAACCCCTGAAGCTCACCGGTTGCGGACCCCGGCACCACGGACCACGAGGCCGATGGCTCACCACCCGAGCTGGCGGTGTGGTGGAGGACGAAGCTCCCGGAGCGGCCGTGGACGCAGCCGACGACGCGCTCGAAGCCTACGTAGGCGGCCGAGCCTTCTTCGGACGCGTAGGCCATGAGCAGCTCGGCCGTGCTCTCGCCCTCGACGTCGCCGCGGAAGGTCTTGGTCAGGCGCGTGCGGGTCAGCTTCGCCCCCTCCCGCTCGTCGTAAGGCTCCTCTTCCCAGCTCTCGATCTCGAAAGTCCCAGCCGCGTGGATGCTCATGACCCGCCTCCTCTCAGCGATCTCGCGTTCAAATCTACAGGGGTGACCGCCTGTTCCCAACCTGAAGTTGCAGCGTGCCAGAGGAACTCCCGCAGAGCGTTGCTCGGTGCTACCCTGAGCTAGCTCGGGTTAGCAGGCGTGAAAAGGAGGCACGATGGAACGAGAAGTCCGCTCTCCGAGAGTCACCGACTTCGCTTGGGGACGCCTGGAGGTCGAGGGCGGCACCTTCAAGGACGCCAAGCTCTTTCCAGGGGGCGCGAGGGCGTGGGACTGGAACGAGACTGGCACCCGTCACGAGCCAGGTATCCAGCCCGGCGACGTCGAGGAGTTGCTGGAACGCGGGACAACCGCGGTTGTGCTCTCGAAGGGCTTTCACGGAAGGCTCGGCGTCACTCCGGAGGCGCTGCGGATGCTCGAGGACAGGGGCGTCGCCGCGCACGTCCGGCAGACAGATGAGGCGATAGAGCTCTACAACGAACTCAGGGAGACCCAGAAGGTCGGCGCGCTCATCCACTCGACCTGCTAGTGGGGGGCCTCTGGGTTGCGCCGGGAGCGTTTTGGGGAACTATTGGGAGAGGCGGAGCACTTTGGTTAGCGGAGGAGGATCGGAGATGAGCGAGCAGAGCCAGCCACAGATCGAAAGCCCGCTCGTTAGCGAGCGCGGCAGGACCATCATCAGCGACTCGGTTGTCGCCCAGATAACAGGCATGGCGGCGCAGGAGGTGGACGGCACCCACATGGGCGGCAGCGCCTCCAGGGCCGCCGGCGGGATCATCGGTTCCATAACCGGCTCGGAGGGCCAGACGCGCGGCGTCTCCGTCGAGGTCGGTACGACGGAGGTCGCAATAGACCTCACGCTGGGCGTCGAGTACGGCAAAAACATACTGGAGGTCGTCGAGGAGGTGCGGCGCCGAATCTCCGAGCGTATCCAGAGCCTGACCGGTCTGCGCGTCACCGAGCTCAACGCGACCATAAGCGACATCGTGTTTCTGGAGGACGAGGGGCACCGCCGCTCCCTGAACGGAGGTTCGACTGGCATCTCGCAGCCATCCGAGCCGCGGCCCCTGCCGAGCCGCGAGCCCAGGCCCGGCGCGAGCGAGACTGCGGAGGTGAGCCCGCGCAGCCGGACGCACGCCGAGGGCGCGAGCGGGCCGTTGTCAGAAGAGAAGGTCCGCAGGCCGCCCCAGGAGGATGAGACGGCCGAGCTCAGGCCTGAGGATCTCTCCGAGACACGCCCCCCTTCCAGGGAGTCGACGAGGCGCACAGAGCGTCCCGAGGAGGGATAGGGAAGCCCGGACGTCAGACCTCCTGAAACCGGGCCTCGAGCCACGCTCTAGCGTCAGGTAGTTCTACTACCCGCGATCAGGCGGTAGACCAGCAGGAGGATGATCGCCCCCACGGTCGCCACGAGGATGGACCAAAAATTGAACCCCGACACCCCGGTCCCGCCGAACAGGCTAAAGACGAACCCGCCAACGAAAGCACCCACGATCCCTATAAGGATCGTTACGATAATGCCGCCCGGGTCGTCTCCCGGCAGGATGAGCTTCGCTAACGCTCCGGCGATCAGCCCGACCACTATCCACGCTATTATTCCCATCGCACGTCCTCTCTGGAGGGTCTGCTTACGGCAAGACGTGTACCCGTTTCACAAGCCGCTCGAAACCTGTAGACCCGAACTCGAGGGGGCGGAACGTGGAAGTTGGCCAGCCTGGCTGACCCCGTAGGTAAAGACTCCCCAGACGCCCGGCCGTCAACAGTTCTCCGAACCAGCGAAGCATGTCTGCGCTTGCGGGCGACCCCGCGATCGCGGTGGTACCTGAGCGTGGATCTCTACCCCTTTGAATTTCAGAGAGCTTCCTTACGCCGTCCGGTGAACAAGACTTCGAGGATGCGGTAAGCTGCGCCAAGCGTCAACCTACTCCCACGCAGATGGATGTCGAACAAGAGAGGGGAAGGCGGCTTGTTGGCACAACTACCTACGGCTGTGTTGGGCATCCTGATCATTTTGCTGGCCGTGCCACTCGCGGTAACGGGGGCAGCCTTCGTACATAATCGGGTGCCAGTCAAGCTGCGCGAGTCGCACACCGTCCCCCTCGGCTTGATCAACGGTGGAGTTACCGGCATGTTCGGCATCACAGTCGGACTCACGGCTTTCCTCGTGCTGGGCGAGTACAGTGACGCCCAGCAGGCGCTGCAGAGCGAAGCCGGAGACGTAGAGGAGATTTACAGGCTTGCCGAACCGCTTCCCGAACCCAAGCGCGAACAGATCCAGGGGTTAGCCGCCTCTTATGCTCGCGTGGTCGTAGACGAGGAATGGCCTCTCATGAGAGAAGGCAAGACCAGTCCACGCGCGGACGCCCTAAGCGAGGAGCTTCGTAGTAGCATCCAGGAGGGCTACAGGACGAGCACGGGTACCGAACAAGATTTTTTTGGAGAGGAACTCGATGTAATGGACGAACTGGACGAAGACAGGGAGGCTCGCGTGCTTGCCGTGCACCAGCGCTTGCCTTCTATCCTCTGGATCGCTCTCGTAGTCCTGGCGATAGCCTTGATGGGATTTGCTTCCCTGGTCGGCATGGAGAATCGCCGACTACACCTGCTGACCGTTGGCGTCCTGGCTACGGGCATCATCCTGGTCATGTTCACGATAGGCATCCTCGATCGCCCCTTCAGCACGGATTTTCGGGTGCAACCGCACCCGTTCGATGAACTGTTGCAGGAGATCGAAGGAAACCGCGGACGATAGAACACCTTTGGCGCTCTGGCGGTGCCTGTGCTCTTCCTGGTGCTCCATGGGCCGATAGCCGCCAACATCCTGAACGTCTGTCTCGGCTCGAGGGCTCCTCTTCGAGGGCTCCTCTTCGAGGGCTCCTCTTCGAGGGCTCCTCTACTTCGTCTTGTACAATCTGGGCATGGCGACCACGCGAGCAGGCACCCTGAAAGACATGTGAGTCCGATATGTCTACGGAGGAGAACAAGGCCCTGGTGCGTCGGGAGCAAGAAGAGCTGTGGAACCATACGGGGGACCTCGATGCGGCAGGAGATCTCTTCGCCTCCGAACTCGCCGATGCTGCCAGGCAGGAGGCGGCCGACTTCCGCCGGGGCTTCCCGGACGTGGTGAGCACTATAGAGGACCTCGCAGCGGAGGGTGACAGGGTGGCGGCCCGCTGGAGGGCCCGCGCCACCCACCTTGGACAGTACGCTGGCATCCCCCCGACCGGCAAGGAGGTGGAGTTCACGGGCATCTCCATGTACCGCATAGAGGAGGGCGAGATCGCCGAGTCGTGGACCGTCGAGGACGACTTGGGCCTGATGCGCCAGATCGGCGCCGTCCCCGAGACAGGGCAATAGGGGAAGGCACAGCCCACGGTGTCTCTCCTCAGGGGCGGACATCAGGTTTCGGGGTTCGTTGCAGGAGGGGTTTGTTTCGCCTGCGGCGAACATCGGTGAGACGTGCACTTTGAGTCCGCTCAGTCCACCAGGTAGTGCCGGACGGCTCTCTCGTCCCACTCGACGCCGGTCCCTGGCGAGGTGGTGATCACGGCGTTCCCGCTCTCTATCCTGAGCGACTCCTTCAGAATGGGGCCAGCCAGGTCCAGGTGCTCCAGCCGGTCACGAGTCGGGGTGGCGGCAAGGAGGTGCGCGCTGACCTCCGGGTAGAGGTGGCTCGAGACCGGCATCCCTTCGGCTTCGGCCAGGGCGACCGCACGCAGCCAGCCCGAGACGCCCCCGATCTTTATGACGTCGGGCATCGCGAGGTCTGAGGCTCCGGCCGCGAGGCACTTCGCCATGTCATGCGGGCCCCACCAGTTCTCGCCGATCTGGACGTGAGTCTTCGCCTCGCGCGTGATGCGGGCGTGCCCTGCGAAGTCGTCGGCGCGGGTTGGCTCCTCGATCCAGTACAGCCCCTCCGCGTCGAGGATGCGAGCCCGGGCTATGGCCTCGGGGACGGAGAGGACCTGATTGTAGTCCACCATGAGATCTACATCGTCTCCGATGGCGTTCCGGACGGCCCGCACCACCTCCACGTCCCGTTGCATGTCGGGGTGTCCGATCCTCACCTTCACCGCTCCGAAGCCCGACCCGACAGACTCCCGCGCCTCTTGGGTCACGCTATCGAGGCCCATCGCCCTGAGGCTAGCGTAGGCGGGGATGGGACGCCTCTCGCCGCCGAGAAACTCCACCAGCGGCAACTCGTGGGCCTTCGCCAGCGCGTCCCAGGCAGCAACGTCTACGGCCGCCATCGCCATGCCCGTCAGGCCCTGCGCCCCGAGCAGCCGGAAGTTGTCGTGCAGCTTCTCCTCGATAGAAAGCGGGGCTACAGCGCCGCCCTTGATGGGGGGGCCGAGGTTCGAGACCAGGCGCACCATCGGTGCCAGCGCGAGCGGCGTGACGCAAAAGGCGTAGCTGTGGCCCGTCACCCCTTCCTCCGTTGCGAGATCCACGAGCACCAGCGGGGCTGAGCGGATCTCCGCGCTCGCGGTCTCCAGCGGGGGCTCCACAGGCACGTCTACCGCCCGCGCCCGCAGACCGCTGACGGTTAGCCGGGTAGTAGGGAGCATCGCTACCTCTCTCGCATTTCAGAGAAAATCTAGTTCCGGTAGCGCCTCAGAGGTCTCGCCACAGGCGAAAGCGCACCTGCGTGCCGACGCCGGGCTCTGAACGGATCTCCAGGTCGCCACCGATGAGGACCGCTCGCTCCCCCATCGAGGTGAGCCCCACGCCCGGCCGGGCACCTTCCGGCTCGAACCCTCTGCCGTCGTCGGTGATGAGAGCTCGGATCTCGTCTTCGTCCGACTCCAGGGTCACCTCGACGCGATGAGCCCCAGAGTGGCGCCGGGCGTTGGCCAGCGCCTCCTGGACGATACGCGCGAGCTCCAGCCTGACCGTATCCGGTAGCTCCGAGGGGAAACGATGGCCCACGCTCAGGGTCATCTCGCAGCCCGGGGCGAGCTGGCGATTGAGGTCCAGCAGGGACTCCACGGTCCGCGAGAGCGACTGAGTGTCCTCCGCGTACAGGTCGTAGACGGCGTTTCGCAGGCCCTGGACCGCGTTCCTGAGGGTCTCGACCTCCTGGTCCAGCCCGACCCCCTGAGACTCCACCTGCGCCGCCTGCAAGGACTGCAAGGTGGCCGAGAGGTCCTGGAGCACCACGTCGTGGAGGTCGCGGGCTATGCGACGCCGCTCGGCCTCCCTTATCTCGTGTAGAGCCTCCTCGGCTCGCTTGCGGTCGGTGATGTCCACGAGGACGTTGACCGCGCCGAGAAGGTTGCCGGACTCGTCGTGTATCGGGTTGGCGTGGGCGAGCGCGGTGATCCGCTCCCCGTCCGGGCGCTCGATGACGATCTCGCGCCTGTTGTACCCCCTGTTCGCCTCGAGAGCCCGTGCCATCCAGCACCGGTCATGGGTGATCGCAGCCCCATCGGTCGAGAAGAGCTTGAACGAGCCGCAATAGCGGTCCACCCAATCGTTCAGCTTCGGCTCGCGCCCCCACAGTCTTACCGCGTGCTGGTTGAAGTAGGTGATCAGACCGTCCCGGTCACAGGTGTAAGCTCCCGCGGGCAGCTTCTCGAGCAGGCGGCGAAAGTGCAGCTCGCCCTCGCGCACTGCCGATTCGGTCAGCCGTGCGTGATCGTCTTCCCTTAGCGCCTCTTCGCTTATGCCGACCTCGTTCTGCACCGGGAGAGAACCATCTTACCTCAATGCGCCTCCGGAAACGAGTGGCTCTTGGCAAACGCGCCTCTGGCGGCGGATTCCACGTCCCGGAGACGAGTTCGAGCAGCTTGCGGCCGTCCGCGTCGCGGACTGGGAGAAAACTCGCCAGCTTCGCCGCCGGAATCTTGCGCTGGTCCTTGACGCTCTTCACACCCCCTCGGGCTCTCCGCCACCCGGCTGGGAGGAGATCGGTCAACGCTGGGAGTCTTGGGCCGCATGCAGATAGTGCAGGTGCCGGACGCTATGGAATAAGAGGCCGTGGCGTGAGATATTAGAGACACCTTTGTGGTAAGGGAAAGGTC
>DASTQK010000113.1:0-3114 GCA_035761765.1 Rubrobacteraceae bacterium | reverse complement strand
CATCGACTCCTGCCCGCCGATCGGCGGCTACCTGGCATTCTATTGGCAGGAGATGGATCACTGGTACGAGGAGGACGAGGAGGTTTTCGTCCATCCCCGCGACCCCTACCACAGGGTAGACGTGCTCGAGAGCTCCCGGCGCGTCAAGCTGACGGTCAACGGCGAGGTCATCGCAGAGACAGAGAGGCCAACGGTTCTGTTCGAGACGGGGTTGCCGCCACGCTTCTACATGCCTCTAGAGGACGTGCGCGAGGAGGTGCTCCTCAAGAGCGAGACGACTACCCAGTGCCCGTACAAGGGTGTCGCGTCATACTGGTCGGTCGAGGCCGGGGGAGAGAGGGTCGAGGATCTCGTCTGGTACTACCCCGATCCGATACCCGAGGCTGCCAAGATAAAGGGGCTTTTGTGCTTCTTCAACGAGAGGGTGGACCTCGAGGTAGACGGCGAGCAGCAGGAGAGACCCCGGACGCAGTGGTCATAGGCTTCCTGGACAAGTGTTGCCAGGGCTCTCTCGGCCCGCCTCTTGCTCAAGCAGCGAGGGGAGGCACCTACCCTCGGATCGGCCTGACCCATCCATTCACCGAGGGCGAAATGATTCACACCAAGCGTTTAGGTGTTGCGGAGTCTCCCTTCAAGAACCGCCTCACCGCTGGAGCCGGGGTCCCCGTCGCCGGGTTCGCGGGTTATCTCGACCTCAGGATAAACCGTGGCGCTGGCTGGTGCCGCGAGGTTCACGGTGGTACGGCCCTCTGGTCCCACCCGGAAGGTTCCGCAGCTGATTCGGCCGCCACCTTCGAGGTAGTACCACATCTCGTAGTATTCGTCGTCTCTGAGCTCGGGCATGTCCCACACCTCTAGCTCGACCCGCAGGTTCTCCCCGACCTCATCCACCCGTACCTGGCCGCCAGCCTGCGGGGCCAGGGCCGTGGCGGTCAGCGGCACACCGGTCGAGGAATCATCAGTGATCGCCCTGAAGAAGCCTGCACCCAAGACCGCGACGACCAGCAGCGCAGCGGCCGCAGAGACCCAGAACCACCATTCACGGCCCGAGCGTGCCGGGTTCTCACCCCTTGCCCGCACCAGCAGCTGGTCCTTGAGCTCTGCCGGCGGCTCATTGGTGGCTAGCTGACGAAGGAGGTCATGGGTTTGCCGGGCGCGATCCAGTTCATGCCGACACCCGGCGCACTCCTCCAGGTGGCGTTCCAGCTCGCGCTCCTCCTCGACGGTTAGCTCGCCCAGCAGGTAGGGGCCGAGGAGCTCCTCGAAGCGATCCTCAGCCACGTCGGACCTCCTCCGCTGCAGGGTTTACCAGGCTCCTGTGGAGCCTCTTTAGAGCCGCTGTGGTCCTGCTCTTTATCGTTCCCAGGGGAACGCCGGTCCGTCGGGAGATCTCACGCTGGGACAGGCCTTCGAAGTATGCCAGGGTCAGGACCTCCCGATGCTCCTCCGGGATGCGGGATAGCGCCCGGGCCACGTCCCAGCCATCCACGCCTGTCTCGGGCTCCGGCCCGCCGGGGATCGTTTGCAGCCAGCTGTCCCCTGCGGACTGAGGCCTGACTCGTCGCCTGCGATCCAGATCCACGGCCCGGTTGCGGGTAACCCGGTACAGCCAGGTCGCGAAACTCGCACGCCCTGGGTCGAACGATTCCGCGGCTTGCCAGACGCTGGTGAAAGCGTCTTGCACAAGCTCCTCGGCCAGTTGAGCATCCCCCAAGAGCCTTACACCCGTGGAGTAAACCGGCCGTGAGTAACGATCGTAGAGCTCCGAGAGAGCCCGTTCATCTCCTTGCGCAACCTGGCGCACCAGCTCCTCGTCCCCCATACCCTTCACTACCGGCCGGCCGTCTCCCTCGCACCAGGGATGCTCCGATTACCTTGTAAAGTCACATTCCGGTCCTTCTTCGATCTCACCCTGGTACGACCCTACCGTCTCGGTTCGGCAGGATCACTGCGGGACCGATTTGGAAGCGTCTGACGCCCTCTACGAATCACCGCCGATGACTATTCGCATCTGACGGTGACCCCATTAGGCAGCGTCTGGAGTCTCCCACGCCCGGTTTGTACGCAGCACACCCCTAATTGGTTCGTATCCGCGACCTGTAACGTAGGATTCCCCGATTGACCACCTCAACCGATGACCGGACGTCGGAGGACCCCGTAGATGCGCGCGGTTCCGCGAGCACGAGCGCCTATCCGCTAGACCAGCGCCTCCTCCTCTCTCGGCGTGGTGGAGATCAACCTCAATGTCGTGGCAAAGCGCATGGGTAATATGTCCCCTCACACTTCACGACCCGCGCGGAGCCGACTACAATCTCCGGTTGACCCCGAAGTATCAATAGCTGGAAGCGACGGAGAGGAGTATACGGTGGCGACGCAAGCATCTGGAAGCCTAGACTTCGGAACCCTGCGGCGGGCCATCGAGGACCGCGACGCAGAGACGCTCATCGGCTTCTACGCCGAAGACGCCGAGGTACGCACGGTCAACAAGAACGACACGCCGAGCTCTCCGCGAGTGCTGCGCGGGAAGGAGGAGATCTCCGAGTACCTGCGCGAGCTCTACGGCCGGGGGATGACCCACCGCGTCGAGGATGAAGTCCTCGGGGACGACCGCGTAGCGTTCTTCGAGGCTTGCGAGTATCCGGATGGGATGCGCGTGCTGGGCGCCCAGACGCTCGAGTTGCGCGACGGCAAGATCGTGCGCCACGTCAACGTCGAGGCGTGGGACGAGTAGGAGCGGTTCGCCAACCGCCCCTGCTCGTACAAGGGGGCGACAACCCTCGCGCCGCGGTGCTCTTGCGGCCCCTTAGCTCAGACCGTCGTAGTAGAGCTGCTCGAGGAGCGCTGTCATCTCGCCTTGCATCTCGAGCCCGCTGAGAAGGCCGCCGAGCACGTCGTCGGTGATCATCGCAACCATCTCTACACCCCTTTCTCTTCGGACAGGGGACCTTTCCCGAGGGTTTATTTTCCCACGCCGCAAGGGGGCGAAACCAGCGCGCAAAGATCTAGCCGCCGCTTGTTCTACGTCACAGACGAGGATGAGGGCGTCCACCTGAGGCTCACGCGCCTGCTAACGGATTGAAAGAGAGTTCAGGCTTCGCCAGCTTCTCAGCACGC
>DASTQK010000112.1:0-2558 GCA_035761765.1 Rubrobacteraceae bacterium | reverse complement strand
GGCGAGCTGGGCGTGCCGGTGCACCCCGACGATCTCGACGACTACAAGAAAGCTACCGAAGGGGGCGGCATCGGGCTGCAGGATTGGATCCGGCGCCTCTTCGGCAGCTAATCGGCAAGGAGGCGCGGTCGTCGCTCCCGTGTGTCAAGCGCAGCGGGGTAAAGACCTCGGCGTGAAGAGAAGCTGAAAGCGAGGCCTTAATAGGCCACGGCGCACTAATCCATGCGTTGCTCGAGGCGCGTGATCTGCTCGCGCAGCTCCTCTATCTCGTGCTCGAGGTATCTCTCGCGCCCCCGCACGCGGGTGTAGCCTCTCTCGAGGGCTGAGCCGAGGCCGTCTGCGGCCCGCACTACGGTACGGCCCAGGTAGCGGATCGAGACGTCGAGGCCGCCGAGGGCCGACTGGCCGACAGAGCGAGCGGCCGGTGTGGCGGCGAAGGTTCCCACGGCGAAGCCGCCCACCGCGCCCAAGGCGGCCCCTATGAAGAACTTCGTCGTACCCTGGCCCACCCGAAGGCTCACCCGAAATCTCCCTCCCGCTCGACAGAGTCTCGACGCGGCCAGTTTAGCACAGGGACTCAGCGCTAAAACCGGCGATGGCCGCGTGAGAATGGTCATTCGCGCGGGGTGAGGGGCCCGGCGGGTTATACTTGGCGGCGCATGTGGGAGCCAGGAAAGAGAGAGCGGCTCAGGGGGCTTCCGGCCGTGGACGCGGTGCTGCGCGGGCCCTCGGGCGAGGCGCTCGCCGGGCGCTACGGGCGGGCTGCGACCGCTGCGGCCGTCAGGGAGGTCCTGGACCATGTGCGGCGCGATATCTGGGCCGGCGAGGAGCCCGAGGCCTCGGAGGAGGCCGTCGCCGCCGCAGCAGAGAGGCTACTCTCGGGCAGGGGCCTGCGCCGTGTGGTGAACGCCACGGGGGTCGTCCTCCACACGAATTTGGGCCGCTCGGTTCTCTCCGAGCGGGCGATCGGGGCCGCATTAGAGGCGGCTAATAGCTACTCGAACCTGGAGTACGACCTCGCCTCCGGCAGCCGCGGCTCGCGCTACGATCACGCGGTGCCCCTGCTGAAGGAGCTGACCGGCGCCGAGGACGCCCTCGTCGTCAACAACTGCGCGGGGGCGACCCTGCTCGCGCTCTCGGCGCTGGTTGCCGGCGCTTCCGGAGCAGCCGAGGGCACCGCCGAGGTCATCGTCTCGCGGGGCCAGCTTATCGAGATCGGGGGCGGTTTCCGTATCCCGGAGGTGCTCGAACTCTCCGGCGCGAGGCTGCGCGAGGTCGGTACCACGAACCGCACCCGCCTCTCGGACTACGAGGCCGCCATAAGCGAGGCTACCGTAGCCATACTCTGGGTCCATCCGAGCAACTTCGATATCGGGGGTTTCACGCAGTCCGTGAGCGTAGCCGAGCTCGCCACCTTCGAGCTGCCCGTGATCGCCGACGTGGGTAGCGGGGCGCTCGTGCCCTTCGGAGGCGAGCCGCGGGCCCAAAACGTCGTCCGCGATGGGGCGGAGTTGGTCCTCTTCTCGGGGGACAAGCTGCTCGGCGGCCCGCAGGCCGGTATCGCCGCGGGCTCTTCGCGTCTGATCTCGGCGATGCGCCGCCATCCCCTGACGCGCGCGCTGCGCGCCGACAAGCTCTGCCTGGCCGCGCTCGAGGCGACGCTCTCAGCCTACCTCGAGGGGACGGCGCAAGAGGAGGTCCCAACCCTCCTGATGCTCCGCGCTCCTCTCTCTGAGGTCGAAGCGAGGGCCCGGAATCTGGAAGGAGAGCTTGCGAGGGCGGCGCCGGGACTCGAGGTGGATGCGGCGCCGTCGGTGGCCCGCAGCGGCGGCGGGACCCTGCCGACGCTGGAGGTGCCGTCGTTCGCTGTCCGCCTGAGCGAAGCTCATACGGACGTGGAGGCCCTGGCCGAACGTTTGAGGAGCGCGGACCCTCCCGTGGTGGGCCGCGTCCACGAGGGGCGGTTGTGGCTTGATGCGAGGACGCTCCTGCCAGGGGACGAGGAGGCCATCGTAAGCGCCGTGAGGGAAGCGCGTGGGTGAGGGGCCGCACCGCCGGATAGCGCTTACCATCGGGACGGCCGGGCACGTGGACCACGGCAAGACCACCCTGGTGCGCTACATGACCGGCACGGACACCGACAGGCTCGAGGAGGAGCACCGGCGGGGCATCTCCATAGTCCCGGGTTACGCGGAGCTCGAGCTCCCGAGCGGTCGCCGGGCGAGCCTCGTTGACGTGCCGGGCCACGAGCGCTTTGTCAAGAACATGGTCTCGGGGGCTACCGGGGTCGACGCCTTCCTGCTCGTGGTCGCCGCCGACGACGGGGTCATGCCCCAGACCAGGGAGCACCTAGACGTCCTGCGGGTGCTCGGCGTCGAGAAGGGGGTAGTAGCCCTCACCAAGATCGACGCCGTGGATGAGGAGACCGTCGAGCTGGCAGCGCTCGATGTGGAGGAGCTCCTGGAATCGGTGGGCATAACGGCACCTGTCTTGCCCGTGAGCGGTCTCACTGGCGAGGGCGTCGAGAAGCTCCTGGGGGCGCTTGACGCCCTCGCCGC
>DASTQK010000111.1:0-4894 GCA_035761765.1 Rubrobacteraceae bacterium | reverse complement strand
GATAGCCGCCCAGTTCTCATCGAGGGTCAGGGATCGCTCGCCCAGCCTGAAGGTGCCGAAGAACGCCAACCGAACGAACATCAGGCCGGCCTGAGTCACGATGACGGAGACCAGCGAGGCAGGAATGACCGCCAGCCAGATAGGAACCCGCTTGCCGGCTACGAGCGGGATCCAGCGCGGGACGACTTCCCCCCACCGCTGGATGAGACCGAGCGTGAGGATCGCGCCGCCGACCGCGATCGTGGCGAGGGCTGCACCGGCCCACCACAGGCCGGTCGCCTGACCTTCGTGGAGGAACTCCTCGCTGATCCCGAGCGGGATGCCAAGCGCCCACGCCCACCTTGTGACGGCGTAGAGGACGGGCACGGCGACCGCGACGTAGGTGGCCCACTTCCCCCAACTCGCCGCCGACCGCGGCGCCGTCCAACCAGCGGTGTCGTCTGTCCGGCCGCAGTAGCCGCAGGCATCCCTGCTGCTCCGTCGTCCGTAGGCGACGGCCGTCGCGGCCCACAAGAGTCCTCCTGCGATGCAAACGCACTGGTTGACCACCGGCCATGGCAAGGCGGTCTCGAAGTAGTTCGCTGGCGGCCAGCCGAAGGGTGAGCCGACCAAGAAGATGGGCGCGTAAGCCACCGCCACCAGGACGCGGTAGTCGGGTATCAGAAGGGCCAACGCCGTGCTGGCGGTCAAGGCGAAGCCTAGCAGCGCCCGGCGGACGATCCCGCGGCCCCGCGTCCGGGCCATGGCCACCGCCACCAGCGCCCCCGCCAACCCCAGAACGGCGATCACCGGCGCGCCGGTCTCCGACCGCGCACCGCCGAAGACCGACAGCGTGGCGCGCGGGTCGTTCTCGCGACCAAGGGGGAAGCCCGTACCGCCCAGTGCCCAGTAGAGCCCCAACCCACCGTAGATCAACGACCAGGCAGCCGCCGCGTACCCGACCCACTCCGGCCACCGCCGCCACCAACGGGGTTTCGTTGCTCTTGCCGCCTCCGTACCCAAGCCGCCCGCTACTTGAGCCATATCCTAGGATCCCTTCCTCGACGATCCGCGGCAAGGCGCAGCGACCTGGCCAGGCTGTTTAGCTCCGCCTCGCATACCATCTCCTCGTGACGGTGCTTCCAGATCTCGAAATCCATCATCTCTCGTACCTTCGCTCCCCATCTTTCGGATACTTCGTCGGGGTGCACACGCTTTCAGGCTCTCGGCAACCGGACGCGCGATCCCGTCGCTTTGGCGTCGATCATCTAGATCTGTCCATCCGCCGTCCGGCTCCGCGTAAGGCTCGAATGAACGATGCAACGTAGAAGCGCAGCAGAGCGACCATCCTCCGCCATCCCCCCGCGGGCAGCGCTTCGCGGCGGTGGAGGGGTAGCGTCGTATCCAGATGCCAGCCACCCGGATACCGCCAGCGGTACCCCGCTTGGTGGGGGTAGTCGTCGGCGTGCAGGATCGAACGGGCGCGCACTTCCCGGACGCCCATCTCTCGCGCCAGTCTCCAGGCCTCTGCGTACAAAGCCACTGCCAGGGGACGCTCTTCAGCCCACGGTTCGGTGACGAGGAGCCCCAGCAGAAGCCGCTTGGGCTCCATGCGATATCGCAGCGCCGCCAGGATCTTCCCAGCTCGCTCGGCTACTATGAACTGCTCTTCGAAGGCCAGGGCCCTACGCATCCCGTTCAGCTCCATAAGCTCGGCTATCCGGGTCTCGTCCTCGCTCATCCCCCAGCGCACCTCAATCAGCTCCGTGGGATCCACGATCTGGTGCATCTTCGCGTCCTCTTTGTCGGATGGTTCGCTGGACATCGTATGCTCCCTCGGTTCCTCGATGGTTCGGGGGTTTGCCGGTTCCACCGGCGACAGTGCGTGAAACGCCGTCACATAGGCGTCCATCCACTCGACGCCGTGGAAGCGGGCCACGCTGACGCGGTGGTGGCCGTCCAGTACGAAGTAGAGGCCCCCTAGCCTGTAGAGGATCACGGGAGGTAGCTCCTCGCCCCGGTGGAAGGCCCGGTCTATTCGCTTCCACCTCTCTTCCACGCTCGCCTTGGCGGGCATGAAGCCTCGGTCGAACTCCGAACACCGGCCGACGCTCCCCGCTATCCGCTCTGCTGGCACGGTCCTCGACCCGAGGCAGACCCTGCCCCGCGCGCCGAGCACTTCGCTGACCTCCCCGAAGCAGGGGAGCGTCGTGGGGGTGGGGTCCCTTCGCAGGCGCGCCATCGCACGCCGCAGAAAGAACCTCCTCCTGGCGCGGACGAAGTCCCTATCCACCTGCTCTCGGAGGTTCACGTGGCCGACCATCGACGACCTTTCTTTGTCGCGTCCACGGTTTGGGCCTCTACCGGCAGGACCTCGGAGCCGCAGGCCGGGCAGTGTAAGATGCCATCGGGCAGACGCCGCATCTCGGGGTGCCCGCACTCGCACAGGTGGGCGCCCAGAGCGTCGGGCAGGCCGACTATTTCCTGGAGAGTCTGAAGCGCGGAGCCAAGCAGCGGCAACCCGCAGAAGTTGCAGCGGGAGAAGCCGGGTCCCAAGGAGACGAGCTCGCCCGATTCGCAGAACGGGCAGATGATGTGATGCGGTCTGGATAGAACTCCCATTGCGGTCTCCTTTGTCGGTTGCCGGTTCGTCGCCGAGATGACCTGTTGCGTCTTCGTCGAATGGGGGATGATCTCGCTGGTGCGATCCTGGTTAGCGCCGCCATCTCAAGCCGCCTCCCTCTGGCCGGGGTTTTCGGGGACGAAGAAGGCCTCGGGGTCTATCGGGAAGAGGAGGCGCACCCGGCGAGCGGGCTTCCGTTCTCCCGCGATCTCCAGTGCACGCCCTATGGAGGGGGCTGTGATCCGCACCCGGCGCGTGACGGCTCCCTCACGAACCTCTACGGTCACGCATATCATGTCCGTGTTCCTTCTCAGTGCGCTCTGAAAGGCGGCCGTGCTGTACTTGTGCCACGCCCCGGATCGTCGCCAGCAACATCTCCTCTGTCCGGTGCTTGGCTACGATCGATGCGGCTCCCGCCCGCCAGGCTCGCTTCCGCGTCGCGGTGTCGTCGCTGAGGGTGAGGACCACAACGGCGCTCAAAGGGGCGGCCAAGCGCAGCCTCCCGGCGGGCGCGATGTTGCTCCTGCCCGCTGGCGCGTCGACGTCCATCAGGATCACGTCGGGGCGCAAAGCACGCGCTAGGGGTATCGCCTCCGTGGCGTCGCTCGCCTCGCCGACCACCTCCAGGTCATCCTCCAGCGCGAGGCGCATCTCGAGGCCCCTGCGCACGTAGTGAAGGCCGCCCACCAGCAGGAGCCGAACGGATCCAGCGCAGCCTCCCGGGAAGTTCGCGCTCTTTTTCCGCGATCCGCGACCGCGGCGTTGGCGCAAGGACGCGAAGCGGCTCGGGTCGCTCGCGCCAGGCCTCGACGAACGGGCCGTTGGGCAACCATCCATCTCCTGTAGGAGCCCAGCTTCTTCAGTCCCCATCTATTTTCCTTACTCTCTACCTCTCACCGAGAACATACTCTCTGGTCCCTTGGCGCGACATCGGCCGAAAGGTGGAGCAGAGGGTGGAGAACCTTCGGCGCCGAGCCCGCCAGCGGAGTGGTGTCGAGGTATCTGACCTCATAGACGCGCTCCGTGAACTTCCAGCCGTCCGAGGTGCGCTGGTAGCGGTCGTGGTACACGGAGTAGTTCAGGTGCGAGCTGCCCTCGCGCATGCGCCCGAACTCTACGATGTATGCACGGCCGACCGCGGTGTCGCCCTCGAGCCGGATCGTGCCCGGGTGCGAATTTTGCACGAAGTAGTCCCAGAGACCCTGCAGCCGCTCGATCCCGGCGCGGATCTCCTCCCGGCTGACGAACCCGACGTTGATGTGGGGCAGCCGACGTTGATGTGGGGCAGGCCGCTCTTCCGGCCGCGAATGGTGATGAGCCCATTTAAGCCCACCGGAACGCCAGCGGCCAATAGGAACTTGACGATTGGGTTGAAGAACGAAAAAACCCACCGTGGTGGAACGCCGGGTACGTCGGCGGCGCTGCCAATTCGATCGCTCATTTGGCAGCTCCTTCTTGCGTCGCGCGCGGAGGCCGCCTCCCGATGCCCCCGGTCCCGCCTGCCACAAACCATCACCTTCCTGATCCCAGAATTGACTCTCAACCTAGAGACGAGACAGCCCCGCCGTCTGTGACATTGGGAGGGAAGACAGTTGGGAGAAGATCGTTGGCGGCCATTGGCCGATGCGCCCCGACTGGTTGCCTTTCGCCAGTTGGCTCGGGGGCTCGTTTTCCTCGCGGACGGGTGGCACGCCGGCGCCTGAGGGCGTAGGGGAGGCAGAAGGCGACGCCGTGGGGGCGACGGTTGTTGGCGCAGGGGAGCTACCCGGTTGGAGCTGCGTAGCTCTCTGAGCCGAGATCTGCTCGTCGAGCTTCCACCGCCCGCCCTCCTTCAAGAGGCTCCACACGATGACGAAGCGCGGCGTGCCGGTGTTGTCCACGAAGGAGACGTCCACCGTGGCGGTGGCCGTCGTACCCAAGACCTCGCCGGCCTGCAAAGAGTGGATGGTGGAGCTCTGTATCTCGTAGGACTGCTCGCCCGCGATCCAGCTGGCCTGATCGTGTTGGCTCCTGAAGGTGGGGCCGAAGTAGGAGTAGGCCTCCTCGAAGTTCCCCACCCCTATCGCCTCGTAGTGACCTTGGACGGCGATTGCGACCGCGGTCTCCTCGCTTGGGGCCTCACCGGAAGGGACAGGCTGGCTGCCGGTCACGCCGGAAGGGGTATGCTGGCCGCCGGTCGCACCGAATCCTTGTTCTTCGCTGGCAGTGTCGGGCGGCCCGACGCTGGTCGTGAGGTAGACGTAGGAATTCGGCTCTAGCGTGGTCTCCGGTTGAGGGTCCTGCTTCATGATC
>DASTQK010000110.1:0-2670 GCA_035761765.1 Rubrobacteraceae bacterium | reverse complement strand
AGAGGATCATCGGCATGGAATCCGAAGGCGAACTTCAGAAGATCCGGATCGGCGCCGTCGAACAGCTCGGCGCCTTGCCGAAGGTGCTGAAGGAGCTACAGGAACTCGTTCCTCTGCTCTCTGTCGCCTACTCCACCGACGGGAGGACGTTTGGCTACGAAGCTCCTCTCTCGATGTCTATCCCCGTAGGTTCCTATGTAGCCTTGAGCGTGCATGAGGGCAGTGAATACCTCGGCCAGGTGGTCACCAAGGAGGTCTCGGTCCGGCAAGGGGCAGAGATCGGCCTGGAACTCGATCCCAGTCTCAACGCTCTGTTGCCAAAGGGAATAAGCTTCTCTTCCAGCCACACCTACCCTCTGCAACGGCGCTACGCGCATGGCTCGGGCGTCATCCTTGGCAAGCTCCACGCGGGCAGGTACGTACCGACGACGAGCGAAGACGGCTTTCAGAGCGCCGATCTCGCTCCGGCCGGCGGACGCCTGGTAGCCCAATATCTCGCTCCGGAAGGGCGGACGACGCTCGACATCGGCCGGGCGCTCTACACAGAGGGGCGGGTGCGCGCGACGCTCAGGGCGGAGGGTTTCGACCGGCACACGTTCCTGTGCGGCCAGTCCGGCTCGGGCAAGACGTTCGCCCTGGGTGTGATCCTCGAACGCCTGTTGCTCGAGACCGACCTCAGGTTAGTGATCCTGGATCCCAACTCGGATTTCGTGCGCCTTGATCAAATACGCCCCCTCGCCGACGTGAACCGAATTACCTCGAGCGAGCTTTCCCCGGAGAGCTACGATGAGCTCTCGGAACGCTTCGGGCGGGTCGCGCCCAAACTGAAGGTCGTGCGTCCGGCACCGTATGCGGAGAACCCCTCGAAGCTGCTGCGCATCCGCTTCAGCGACCTCGAGAGGCATGAGCAGGGCCTGGTTCTGGGCATGGACCCGCTGCGGGACCGGGAAGAGTTCAACGCCTACTGGCGCGCAATCGAAGGTCTATCCAGAGAGAGGTACTCGCTCTTCGAGGTAAAAGAGACCGTGGTGCGCCAGTTCTCGGAGGAGGCGCGCCAGCTCGGGCTCCGCATCGAGAACCTGGGCGTGGCCGACTGGAGCCTGTGGTGTTCGGCCGACGAACCCTCCCTGATCGACGTGCTCGAAGAGGACTGGAGGTGCCTGGTCATAGACTCGGGTACGCTCGCCTCGCCGGCGGAGCAATCCATCGTCGCGGCGGCCGTGCTCGGTCACCTCTGGCGACACCGTCACGAGCGGCAGCCCGTCCTGATAGTGGCCGACGAAGCGCACAACATCTGCCCCCAGGAGCCCGCAGACAACCTCGAAGCCGCTGCGACCAGCCACGCGATCAAGATAGCTGGAGAGGGCCGCAAGTTCGGGCTCTACTTGCTCGTGTCTACCCAGCGACCGGGCAAGATCCACGCCAACGTCCTCTCCCAGTGCGACAACCTGGTGCTGATGAAGATGAACTCGGCCTCGGACCTCGCGCACATCTCGCAGATCTTCTCGCAGGCGCCCGCCACCTTTCTGGACCAGTCGCCGCACTTTGCCCAGGGAGAGTGCCTGCTCGCCGGGAAGATGGTGCGCAACCCGACCTTCGGAGGCTTCGAGGGACGCTACTCGGAAGAGGGCGGGACAGACGTGCCCACCTCCTGGGCACGTCCCGGTAGGGACCAGGTGCCACAAAGATCGGATGTCGAACCCGGATCGCAGCTACATGACTTGCCATGACTAACGCCGTCACACCTGCACGGCAGCCGCCATCTTTCTTGCGGGTGCTGCTGTTCCTTGCCGCTACGATCGTGGTGCTGGCCGGGATGCGTCTTGGTGCGCCGGTCGTCACGCCCACCCTCTTCGCACTGGTGTTGAGCCTCATCTTCAGCCCGCTCTACTCCTGGCTGAAGCGGCGCGGGCTCCCTGCCCCGCTTGCCCTGCTGATCATGCTGGTAGGGCTAGGCATGCTCTTTATGGCCCTTTTCGGCTTTCTGAGCGTGTCGATCGGCAAGTTTACGGGGCGTCTTGCTTACTACACGACCCAGCTCGACATTCGAACCGACGAGCTCCAGAGCCTGCTCGAGAGTCTGGGAGTTCCGAGCCCCGATCTCCGGGAGGTGGTAGAACCCGGCGCCATCGTCGGGGCGCTCGGCAGCGTGCTCTCCGGACTGGGCACCTTTCTGAGCAACCTGTTTCTCATCCTGATGATAACCCTCTTCTTGCTCGGCGAGGGTCCTGCCATGGTGGCCAGGCTGCGTGCGAGCGCGGCACCGGACAACCCGCAACTCGCACGGCTATACATCGTCGGACGCGGCGTGATACGCCAGCTGGGGCTGCGGGCGATCACCAACTCTGTCATCGGCACCGGTATCACCGTTCTCTTCTGGGTGTTGGGGGTAGACTTTCCTCTGCTGTGGGGTGTTCTGGCCTTCTTCCTGAGCTTCGTTCCCTATATCGGCCTGCCGATCGCGGCCGCGCCAGGGGTGCTCCTGGCCCTGGTCGAGTTCGGCGTGGGCCGGGCGGTGCTGGTAATCCTGGGGGTGGTAGTGATCAATCAGCTGGCGGAGTACGGGCTCGACCCGTTTCTCCTGAGCAGGGGCCTGCAGCTCTCTCCCGCGGTCGTCTTCCTCTCCTTCACCCTCTGGGCCTGGCTTCTCGGCGCGCCGGGAGCCTTTCT
>DASTQK010000109.1:0-6092 GCA_035761765.1 Rubrobacteraceae bacterium | reverse complement strand
GGACTGGCAGCTACTCGACGACATCTCCGGGCTTTTGCGTGGGGAGGGTAGGGCCGAGTACGTGGCCAACGGCAAGGCACTCCCTGGAGAAGAGCTCTTCGACGGCCTGCGCTGCTTCTTGCGCAAGCAGCGCTCCGGGGCGTCTGCGCGGGACTGGTGCACGCCGGCCAGGCTCGCGGACAAGCAGCTCTTCCCGTGCAAGCAGATCCACCTCTACGACAACGACCACCTCACGGACAACTCCTGGTACGCCTTCGGCAAGATGGGCGAGGACGGCGCCTTCGAGGTGGACAAGGAGGCGATCACCGAGCGTGTGCTCTCAGACCTCGGTCCATGCGTCCGGTGCCCCATACTCGACCTCGACACAACGGCCGAGATCGTCGCTCGTCTCCCCGAGACGATAGAGCCGGGCAAGGACGCCGGCTGGCGCTACAAGGAGGAAGGGCCGCTTGCGAACTGGGCCGTGGTCAAGACACGCGAAGGGCGCGAGGCGGCGCAAGCGCCGACCCAGGAGGAGCGGGAGGGCCTCATAGAGCGTCTCGCGCGCAGCGTGCGCAGCGGCGGTGCCGGGATGGCAGCCGCGGGCGGCATCGCTCCGGGCACCCGCAACGTTCCCGCCACCCGCTACCAGGACGTCGGCGGGATGCGCGATACGATAGCCCTGATCCGGGAGGCGGTCGAACTCCCCATAACCCACCCGGAGATCTTCAGGAAGCTCAACATAAGGCCGCACAAAGGCATTCTGTTCTACGGACCACCCGGGACGGGCAAGACCCTTCTCGCGCGGGCCGTGGCGCACGAGAGCGGGGCCCACTTCATAGCCGTCTCGGGGCCGGAGATCCTCAACAAGTACTGGGGGCAGAGCGAGGCGAGACTACGCTCCATCTTCAACGAGGCGCGCTCCAAGGCGCCCGCCATCATCCTCTTCGACGAGATCGACTCCTTCGCCTCCTCGCGCGACATGATGAGCGAGAGCTTCGAGGCGACCCTCGTCTCTCAGCTCCTCTCCCTCATGGACGGGCTCAATGATCTGGGACGCGTCTGCGTCATCGCTACGACGAACCGCCCTTCTGCCCTCGACCCGGCCCTGCGGCGGCCGGGGCGCTTCGACCACGAGATCGAGATCGGGCTCCCCGACGCGGAGGCAAGGTTGCACATCCTGAAGATCCACACGCGCGGCATGCCGACCGCCCCCGACCTGGACCTGAGGCACATAGCCCAGCACACCGGTAGCTACTCGGGCGCCGATCTCGAGGCTCTGTGCCGCGAGGCGGCCCTGGTTTGCATGCGCCGCACGATAAACCTGCGCGACTTCGAGCGCCGCATAGCTCCCCACCAGCTCTCCGCCCTCTCCGTCGCTACCTACGATTTCCGCACCGCCATGAAGCGCGTCGGGGCCAGCATCCGGCGCTAGAGCGCTTCGCGAAAGGCATGCCGGAAGGCGCGGGCGACCTGCCCGAACAATAGGGGTCAGCCGGTCATTCCGGCGAGGGCACGGCGGGCTCGTTCTCGCCCCGCCTGATGCGCCGCCGGGCAGTCTCGAGCCGCCCTCTGGCCGGTACGTGCTCCGTGGCCTTCGCCAGCCCGAACAGGGGCATGTTGTTGTAGATGGTCTCGTGGTGTCCCGCCTCTACGGCGTAGGTCTCGTGCCAGATGCCGACGCTTCCGTCCGTCCCGACCGTCTGGTTGAAGCGACGCCAGGCCGGGAAGTGCGGGTCGTTCGGGTCGCGGGCGAAGCGCTCCAGGTCTTCGAAGGAGCGCCAGTACTGGAGGACCGCCGCCCCGGGCCAGTAGAAGAACGTCTCGGCCCCGAGAAAACCCTTCTGGGGGTTGTTGTAGAGCTCGCGCAGCATGGGCCCCATCGCCATAAAGGTGGGCACCCACTTTCTTACGGCGAGGGGCCGGTTCACGCGCATCCCGATCAGGAAAACGACGAACGGCTCGTCCGTCTGGGCGGTAAACCTGCCCGGTATCACTCGAGCCATGAGAGCGCGCACCTCCTGGGATCGTGTCGTGGCGCCGATCCCCATAGTAGCGTGGGAGCGGGGACGATCACACCACCCGGACGGCTTGATCATGGCAGTTCCCGGTCGAATAGCTCACGCTCTCCGTGCAGACTAACGGTATGATTTCCTTCGTGCTCGCGAACGACGAGAGGTGCGAGCTGTGCCGCAGGCGCGTTGGGCAGGACGACCTTACGCGCCATCACCTCCTGCCACGCGCCCAGGCCAGGAGGATGAAACGCAGGAAGCTGGGCCGGCGCGAGCTGAAGCGGCGCGACCCCGACAGAACCGTCGCCCTGTGCAGGCCCTGCCACCGCAACGTGCACACCTCGCTCACCAACGGCGACCTGGGAAAGCATTACGACTCGCTGGAGGCGCTCTCGGCACACCCGGATGTCAGCAGGTTCACCGACTGGGTGAGAGGCAAGCTCCACGGCCGGATCTGAGGAGAGGCTCCCCGCGCTTTGCCAGCCGGGTGATGCTCCGGCACGTGTCTGCGTTCGAGCGCGGGAATAGATGTACCGATCTGGGAGGAGTATCTTGGAGGTACGCGGGTATCGGGCTGGGGACGAAGCGTCGCTGGCGCGTCTGGCGGCGAGCGCCTTCGGAGGGAACGACGGCTACTGGGAGCGGTACTACAGGCCCGGAGGAAACCCCCGGATCGCCCTTGACCTCGTGTGCCTCATCGAAGAGGACGACGAAGCCCGGGCGAGCGCGGCGGTGTTGCCGCTGGATATCTTCGTAGACGGTCGGTCTGTCCCGATGGGGGGTATCGCGGCCGTAGCCACGGACCCGGCGTACCGGCGGCGAGGCTATGCCGGGGAGCTCATGCGCTACGTCCTGCGCACGATGCGCGAGCGGAGGATACATCTCTCGCTGCTCCTCCCGTTCGCCCAGGCCTTCTACCGGGTGTACGGGTGGGAGCTCGCCACCGAGGCCATCTCCTACACCCTCAAGCCCACCGACCTTCCGACCAGCCCCGAGCAGAAGCGAATCAGGGTGTGCCGGGAGGAAGACCTCCCGTCGATGATGGCGCTCCTCGACGAGGAGGCGGCCCGGCTCTCGTGCTGCGTGCGACGGGGCGAGGAGTGGTGGCGCGACGTCCTGGCGCGCAAGGACTGGCGGGCCGCCATCTACGAGGTGGAGGATAGGCTCGAAGGGTACATCCTCTACCGGATGTCCGAATGGAGGGACCGCGAGCCGCGGCGCACGCTCGCGGTCCAGGAGCTCGTGTGGGCGAGCGTGGGAGCGCGGGAGGCTTTGATCTCCTTCCTCGGTGCCCAGGACCCGCTGGTCTTCGAGATCAAACACAGCACGCCCCGCGGCGAGCCCCTCCACCCCTATCTGCAGAACTCCTACGTTGGGGCCAGGATAAAACCGGAGTTTATGCTGCGCCTGGTGGACGTGGAAAGCGCCTTGAGCTACCTGAACCGGGACCTGGATGCCCCGCTGGTCCTCGAGATATCGGACGATGTCATCCCCGAAAACACCGGTGACTACACCCTCTCTGGCGGCGAGGTCGTCCGGGGGGAAGAGGCGGCAGAGAGAGTCTCGCTCGACGTGCGCCAGCTCGCGCAACTGTACGCGGGGTACATCCCGGCCGGCCAGCTCGCGCGCCACGGTCTCGTAGAACCGGGCTCGCCCGAGGCGCTGGAGTTGTTGGACGCGCTGTTCCCGCCCGCTGAGCCGTGGGTCTACCCGCCGGATCATTTCTAGCGGTCAGCATTCGGTTCGCTCATTTTGTGACGAATGCCCGCTACGAGCAACGGTTCTTTCGAGCGTCGCTGTAAACTGTGTCAGTTAACCGGAGGTGAAGGTCCGGTCGACACAGAAGTGCCGATAGCCAGCAGATAGCTGCCGACGGAGGAGGCGCATGGAAACCACGGGCACGGTCGGGTACGCGGCGATGTTCGAGCAGTTCCACCCCACGGACCTCTTGCGCTGGAGCAGGGTCGCGGAGGAGAACGGGTTCACGTCGGTGATGGCCTCAGACCACTTCCACCCCTGGACCCCGGAGCAGGGCCAGAGCGCCTTTGTGTGGAGCTGGCTCGGAGCCCTGGGGGCGACGACATCTTTGCGCTTCGGGACCGGGGTGACGCCGCCAGGGTTCCGGTACCACCCGGCCATAATCGCGCAGGCGGCGGCGACGCTGGAGGCAATGTACCCTGGCCGCTTCTGGCTCGGCCTCGGAGCGGGAGAGGCGCTCAACGAGCACATCGTCGGCGCGTACTGGCCCGAGGCGCCGACGCGGTTGCGCATCCTCATGGAGGCCATCGAGGTCATCCGCAGGCTCTTTACCGGCAAGGTCGTCAAGTATTCGGGCGAGCACATAAAGCTCGAGAGCGCGAGGCTATACACCATGCCCGAGACGCCGCCGCCCATCTACGTCGCGACGGCCGGGCCTATCCAGAGCAAGAGGACCGGACGCGTGTGCGACGGGATCATCACCGTCGGGGCGGCGGACGAGAAGATAGCGATGCTCATGCGGAAGTTCGAGGAGGGGGCGCGCGAGGAGGACAAGGACCCGAGCGTGATGCCGCGCATGATCCAGCTCCACGTCTCCTGGGCCGAGAGCCAGAAAGAGGCCGAGGACCAGGCGGTCAGGGAATGGCCTAACGGCGGGATGCCTTTTCCCAAGGCCGACATCCGCAACCCCGAGGACTTCGCGGCGATGGCCAAGCAGGTCTCGATCGAGAATTTCAAGGACCGAGTCCTCACCTCCGCCGACCTGGACGAGCACCTCGAACACGTCCAGCACTACGTGGACCTGGGGTTCGACGAGGTCTACGTCCACAACGTCGGGCGCAACCAGGAAGAGTTCATAAGAGCCTACGGCGAACGCGTCATCCCCAAGCTCCGCTGGCCGGGCTGAGCACGTTTACAACAACTCTCGACTCTGCTTATACTGCCGACTCGAGGAAAGGGAGGCGACGACGGCTGAGGGTCGGTTTCCGAACGAGAGGGGTGGCGCAGCCAGCGGGTGGTCGTGCCGCTCGGGGACGAAAGGGATTCGAGGAAGGCGAGCTTCGGCCGCTTGCGCGACGCTTTTCAATACCCGAAAGGAGTGAGGGCTTTGAGCAGGCTGCTTTTTACCGGAGGGACCGTTGTCACCGCCGACGGTAGCTTCCGGGCGGACGTGCTGGTAGAGGACGAGAAGATCGTGGCCTTGGGCGCCGACCTCCCGGCGAACGGCGCGGAGACCGTGGACGCCTCTGGCAAGCTCCTCATGCCGGGCTTTATAGACGCCCACACGCACATGGACATGCCCTTCGGGGGAACCGTGACCGCGGACGACTGGGCTACGGGCACGGAGTCGGCGGCGGCCGGCGGGACGACCATGATCATAGACTTCGCCTTGCAAGAGGAGGGCGGTACGCTCAACGGCGCCATAGAGGAGTGGACGAACAAGGCCCGCGACAAGGCGGTCATAGACTACGGGTTCCACGTCGCGATCACGGACTTGAGGGACGACATAAAGACCGAGCTACCGAGCATCGCCGAGAGGGGCGTGGCCTCGGTCAAGATCTTCATGGCCTACAAGGGCACCCCCCTCTACACCGAGGACGAAGACCTCTTCGAGACTCTGCAACTCTCCAAAGAGGCGGGCGTCCTCGTTCTGGTCCACGCCGAGAACGGCGACGCCATCGCGAAGCTCCAGGAGCAGGCGCTTGCGCGCGGCGATGTGGCTCCCCGTTTCCACGCGCTCACCCGGCCCGAGGCCGTCGAGGCGGAGGCGACGAACCGGGCGATCCGGCTCGCCGAGGTCGCGGGGGCGCCCATACTCGTCGTCCACGTCTCGTGCGCTCCCGCCCTGGAGGCTATTCACCTCGCCCACGAGCGCGGCCAGAAGGTCTACGCCGAGACCTGCCCGCAGTACTTCGCCTTCTCCTACGACGACCTTGCCCGCGAGGGTTTCGAGGGCGCCAAGTATGTCTGCTCGCCGCCGCTGCGCGATAGATCGAACAGGCCCGCGTTGTGGAAGGGCCTGAGGTTCGGAGACTTGCAGATCTTCGGCTCGGACCACTGCTCCTTCAATTACGAGGGCCAGAAGGAGATGGGCCGCGACGACTTCACGAAGATACCGAACGG
>DASTQK010000108.1:0-4953 GCA_035761765.1 Rubrobacteraceae bacterium | reverse complement strand
CCCCCTGTCTACCAGGTGCACGACGGTCGGGAATCCTGACCAGTCCTCGCGCGTAGGGGCAAGCGGCGGCATGTAGAAGGCGACGTTGAAGGCCCGGACGCCTAAAGAGTGGACGTAGCCCTGAAGCAGAGCGCCGACCGTCCGGCGGAGGTTCTCGTCCTCCGGGCTCTGGCCCAGCACGATCAACTCCTTCTCCTTTATGGGCGAGAGGCTCGCGAAGGCCCTGACGCCGCTCGCAGTCGGGACGGCGAGCCCCAGGGCGTCGTGCGTGCGGCACAGGTCGTCGAAGTAGTCGGAGCTGTGTTCGGATCTGTAGGATGTGGCGGCCCGGCGGAGACGCTCTACCTTCGCGTAATGCGTACCGCGGGTGGCGGTTACCTGGGCGTGGCCGTGAATTATGGAGCCGCCGGCGCGCCAGAGGCAATTCCACATCAGGAACGGGTAGCGGGCCTCGGGGTCGGTTTCGAGAACCTTGCGGCACCACTCGAGGCCGACGGAGACGTAGTCGGAGACCTTCTCCGGGGTGAGGTGGAGGGGGTTGTGATCGTCGAAGACGATGACGCCGTGGAAGCCGTCGTACTTCGCGACGTTCGAGGCGGTTACGGCATGTTCGCCCCTCACCCTTCCAAAAACGTCGGCGGGGGTTCCTTGCTCCGGGCGGCAGAACGGGTCGCCGGCTGTGGCCTCTATCTCGCGCTCGAGGTCCACGCTCACGCCCGTGTCGAGGGGGCGAGAGGCGCGCAGGCCGTTGAAGAGGGTCCCTTGCAGGGTGACGCGGTTGGTCACGCGAACTATGCGTTGCTCGAGGACGGCCTCGACCGAGCCGAAGGACTTCTCGATCCAGGCGCGCATCGCCTCCGGCGGGTCGAGGCGTCCCGTGGTAGCGACTACTTCGAAGAGGCGGTCGGCGACGGTGCGGTCTTCCGGAGAGAGGTCTTCTACCAGGGCGGGCAGGTCGGTTATCTTCGGCACGCTCATGCCCGACTTTCGGTAGAGGTCTCCAGCGATCCGTAGAGGCTTTCGCGGTCGATCATTCCACGTGACCCTCGAGCTTGGCTAGCTCGTATGCGAACCGGACGCATTCCTCCCAGCCCTTGCCGTCGAGGCGGGCGACCAGCAGTGCCAACCAGAATGTCGGTCTGCTCGACGGAGATGGAGTCAACGACCGGCTCCCCGACGGATACGATGTCGAGGGTCTCCGACGCGACCAATCTCCCTTCCTCTCTTCAGGTTACGTCCGCGGGCAGTATTCTATAGGTCCCCTGTAGGACTTGCGGCGGGCGCAAAGCCCCGGACCAGGAGAGCGACATCGAGGTCTTCAACGACTCGACGCAGCGCATCATGTTCGCTACCCAGGCCGGCGGCGCCCAGACCTACCCGTCACAAGTATGATGACATGCGATCCGCCGCCAGCTTCCACGAGTAATCCGGCGGCCGTCCTACCCTCGTTGTCTGCCCACTCACCGCGCTTTTCGGCGAGGGATGGTATACGCATAGTGTTGGACTTCCTCTAATCGAACAGGAGCAGGGTGCAGAACAGCGGCATGAAGGGGAAGGTCGTCCTGATCACCGGCGGCACCTCCGGCATCGGCAGGGCCGCGGCGACGTTGCTTGCCGCGATGGGCGCTGAGGTCGTCGTAAGCGGTCGCAATAGAGAACGGAGCCGCGCGATAGGGCAGCGCAGAGAAGGTTGTGGGAGATAAGCGAGGAACTCACCAACCGCCGGGTTACGTCGTAGAATCTGGGGGTTTGGACACGGAGTGTTAGATAGTGAAGAGGATCTGCCGGTGGGCCGCAGGGGCGGCATAGAGGTAGAGAATTTGGTCCGCGTGTTCCGCAAGGGACCGAGGGCCGTAGACGGCATAAGCCTGACGGTGGAGCCAGGTGAGATCTATGGCTTCCTCGGTCCCAACGGCGCTGGCAAGTCCACGACGGTCCTGATGCTCACGACGCTCCTTCCGCCGACCAGCGGCACCGCGCGCGTCGCGGGATACGACGTCGTGAAGGAGGGACCGCAGGTGCGGGCCTCCATCGGGGCAGCGCTGCAAGAAGCGGCACTCGACCAGTTTCTCACCGGACGAGACCACCTCCACCTGCAGGGCGCCCTGCACGGTCTCCCACGCCTCGAGCGTCGCAAGAGGGGAGAGGAGCTCCTCGAGCGCGTCGGGCTTTCCGAGGCCGCCGACAGGAAGGTGCGGGGGTACTCCGGCGGGATGAAGCGGAGGCTCGACCTCGCGCTCGCCCTCGTGCACCGACCGAGCATCCTGTTCCTCGACGAGCCGACGACCGGCCTCGACCCCCAGAGCCGCAGCGCGCTGTGGGCCGAGGTGAGCCGGCTCGCCCGCGAGGACGGGGTAACGGTCTTCCTCACGACCCAGTACCTCGAAGAGGCCGACGTTCTAGCGGACCGTGTCGGGATCATCGACCACGGCCACATCGTCGCCGAGGACACGCCCGAGGCGCTGAAAGCCGAGATCGGACGCCCCAGCGTCGAGGCGACGCCTGTGAACCCGAAGGAGCGCGACGCCGTGGCACGGGCTCTTGGACATTTCGGGGAGGAGATCCCCGCCCAGCCGGGAGCCGTCGCCGTCAGGCTGGACCGCGGCGACCTCGCCGACGTGGTGCGCGCCCTCGACACCGAAGACCTCAAGGTCTCGAACCTCAGGCTAGACGAGCCCTCACTGAACGACGTGTTCCTGATGAAGACAGGACGTTCCCTGGAAGGTGCGGGAGACCCCGAGGCCGGGGAGGCGTAGGGGTGGGCTCTTCGCTGGCCGTCCAGGTCGCGGCGCTCGCGCAGCGCTCCGTGCTGCGGACTGTGCGTCAGCCGGCGGTAATAATCTCCGCCCTTCTCTTCCCGATGATGTTCTTCTCTATCAACGCTTACGGGCTGGATGCCGCCGCTCGTCTCCCGGGCTTTCCGGCCGACACCTACCTGGACTTCGCCTTCGCCTTCCCGCTCATCCAGGCCTCGCTCTTCGGCGCGATCACCGCGGGTGCCGACCTCGCCCGCGACATCGAAAGCGGCTTCTTCGACAGGCTCAAGCTCACCCCGATGCGCCCGGTCTCGCTGCTACTCGGCATGCTGGGTGGGATCCTGGCGCTCGGGCTCTTGCAGGGCGTCGTGTTCCTCGCGATCGGGACCCTCATGGGGGTTGACGTGAGGAGCGGTCTCCTCGGCATGGTCGTCATCGTGTTCCTCATGATGCTCGTGGCTCTGGGGTTCGGGGGGATCGGGGCTATATTGGCTTTGCGGACCGGCTCGGTGGAGGCCGTCGAGAGCGCGTTCCCGCTCTTCTTCGTCGCCATCTTCATGTCAAGCATAAACTTGCCGAGGAACCTGATCGAGGCCGACTGGTTCCGCTTCATCGCGACGATCAACCCGATCTCCTACCTGGTCGAAGGCATCCGGAGCCTCGTAATCACCGGCTGGGACGCGCGGACGCTGGCCATAGGCTTCGCCTGCGCGGCTGCTATCGTCGTGGTGGCCCTCGCCGGAGCTGCGGCTTCTTTGCGGACGAGGGTGGCGTAGGCGTGGGCGGCTTCTTCTGGGTGGCGGGGGCTGTGGCGGGTCGTCAGATCTACAAGTACTTCGCCAACCCCGCCTTCCTTGCGCCGGCGCTCTTCCCGCTGTTCTTCTTCGTCGCCTTCGCCGGAGGTCTGACGCGGGTCGGCGACGTGCCCGGCTTCGACTACGCCCCCGGCTACATCGCCTTCCAGTACGTATGGGCCCTGTTGCAGGCGGTCGCGATGGGCGGGGCGTTCACGGGTTTCTCCATCGCAGGAGACTTCGAGAATGGGTTCGCAAGAAGGTTACTTCTCGCCGCCAGGAACCGGTCCGGGATCATCCTCGGATACACGATCGCCTCGCTCGTGCGGGTTACCGTCACGGGAGCGCTAGTTACTGTTATCGCGCTCGTGGTCGGTATCCCAATAAGCGGCGGGTTCGACCTCTTCGGCCTTATCGGGCTCGCCGCCCTCGTGAACGTCGCGGCGACGCTCTTCGGGGCTGGGGTGGCGATGCTGCTTCGCACCCAGCAGGCTGGGCCGGTGATCCGGACCCCCATCTTTATGGTTCTCTTCCTCGCCCCGGTCTTCGTGCCGCTGAACCTGCTGCAAGGCTGGCTCCAGACGATAGCTCGCCTGAACCCTTTCACGACCGTCCTCGACGCCGCCCGCGGCTTCCTCGCTGGCGAGCCTACGAGCGCCCTCCCGGCGTACGGTATCGGGTTCGCACTCGTCCTCGTCTTTGCACTCTGGGCACACTACGGACTGCGACGCGCCGAGAGGGCTGGTAACTAGTGGCGCGGGGTGATCCTGGCGCACGTAGAGCGTCGCGATGAGGATCCAGCGCGAAGACCACAACACGGGTTCAGAATCCCCCTCAGTCGCGGAAGAGCTCCTCGATCAGTTCACGATAAGGGTCAACCTCCCCTTGTGGGTGAACGCCGTTGGGGTCGGCGTTGGGCATGACGTTAACCCACGCGTACGTCCTTCCATCCTCCCCCTTCTCGGGCGGGGGCGTGGTCGGCCACAAGATGTGGCGGTCCAGGGGCGAACACTACCGGGCCGTCGAGTGGGGCCTTCTGACGACGACACCGGAGTGTCCGGTATCCGAGTAGTCAGATCGTCTGGAACGCGCAGGGGTGGTGTACGCTTCTGGCGTGGGTAGCCGAAAGGGGTCAGTAAGTGAGCATGCTCCCGAACGAGGTCATGAGGCGCTTCATTGAGTCAGCCCACCGCGCATCTGCACCGTTACTCATGAATACGCGAGGATTGACTTCTTGTTCAACAACCTGCGAGCATGATTCTTACGGGGAGCTAGGCTCCGGAGGCGAGGCATGGATGGATCGCTGTTGCTACGTGTTGGCGACACCGTGATCAATATAGCCAACGTGACACGAATGGTGGTCAAAGATGATCTGGTCGAAGTCATGTTCGTCGACAAGGAGC
>DASTQK010000107.1:0-5295 GCA_035761765.1 Rubrobacteraceae bacterium | reverse complement strand
GCGGAGGATGAGCGCCTGCTCCGGCGCTCAGTGCCGGGCCATAGAGGAGGAGCCGTGAGATTGCCCTGGCACTCGATACACTCGATACGTTACTAAAGCTGCGCGTGAGAAGCACGCGGGAGCAGGGCGCCGGCGATCATCGCCCCCGACCGGCCCTTATTCGCCCGAGGAAGCCCCGGCCCTGCTCTATGTCAAAATCCTCATCTCTCCGACAGGCTGTCGACATACTCCGCCATTATGCTGACCTAGCTTCACCTCAACTAGGGCCGCCGGTCACACTACTCCCCGGCGGCCCTTTACTGTGCGCGCTGGCCCCCGGTCCAACACAGGGGGCGGTCCTGGACCGTTGGGACCGGGGCTATCGCCTCCTCTGCAAAATGAGGACTATCAAGAACCCCACAGCCGCTACTGCGAACATCACCGTGGCCGCGAGTGACTTCCCCAGCGCAAGGGCGATGACGGCGACGGCAAACGCTGCTATCGCGCCCAGCTGTATGGAACGCATGAGCCACACTCCTACCCGCCGAACATCCTGCGCCACCAAGGGCGCTCCGCGCTAGCCGGGGCTTCGTGTCCTGTGCCTGCGCTCCACCCTACCCGGCTGCTCGGTGGCCACCGCGGGTGATTCTCGCAGACTACACGCCGAAGAACCTCCTGAACCACCCTCGCCGGTCCTCTTCGGCCTCCTGAGCCTCTCCTCGGTAGCGCCAACGTTCACGTAGATCAGGTCTCCATCTCTCGTCAGGCCGGCGTCTCAGGTATCTTGGATCAAGGGCGCGCGAGATGCGCTGCCGTGACTACCGACGGTGGAGTTCGGGAGAGGGGAGGCCTTCAGGAAATGCCGACGAGGGGCAGGGCTTCGGATGAGGGTGGCCAGACAAGGACGGAAGCGGGGGCGCGCGCCGAGCGGGTGGCCGGATGGTTCCGAGCGCCGCTGATCGCTGCTGCGCTGCTGGCCATCCCGGTAATCGTCGTGCAGGAGTCCGACCTCGACGGCTTCTGGAAGCCCTTGGCCGCCGTCTTGGACTGGTTTATCTGGGGAATCTTCGTTGCCAACCTGATAGCCATGCTGGCCGTGGTCCCGGACCGGCGGCGATGGTTGGTCGAGAACCCCATAGACGTGCTCATAGTGGTGCTCACTCCGCCGTTCCTCCCGGCGACGATGAAGATCGCGCGAGTGCTGCCGGTCGTGAGGCTGCTCTGGCTGCTGGTGATGGCCAATCGAATGCGTGCCCTCTTCTCCCTGGAAGGCTTGCGCTACGCGGCGCTGATCGTCTTCACGGTCGTGGTCGGCGGCGGGGTTGTCTTCGTCGCCGTCGAGCCGGGTCAAGAGCTGAGCACCTGGGACGGGCTGTGGTGGGCCGCCGAAACCGTAACTACCGTGGCCTACGGCGATATCTACCCCACGACGGCCCTGGGGCGCGTGGTCGCCACGGTCGTGATGGCCACCGGCATCGGGTTCGTCGCGTTGCTGACCGGCGCCCTGGCCCAACGCTTCCTCCACGGCGGCAACGCAAACAGGACTCCCCAGCTACCGCAGAGCGAGGCCGAGCTGGTGCGAAGACTCGACGAGATGTCGCGCCAGCTCGCAGAGCTTCGACATGCCTTGAACGAACGACATGAGTGACCGGATCCCCAAACCACCGACGCCTCTGGGAACCGGAGCTCCGCAACCCTCAAAAACCCGGACCAGGAGCCTCAAGACCTCCAGCAGAATCATTTCACAGAACCACCCTGCACGATGCTCTATACTGCCAGAACCAGGCAAAAGCCTAAAGTTACAAGCAGGCACAAGTATCTAGAGGGAGTAGCAAGCTTGTCCAGCATAGCGGCCGCGTGGAGGAAGTTGCCCTGGTGGGTGGAGCCGGTAACGGTGGTAGTTGCGCTCACCGCGTTTGGTATCTACTCGCTCACTATCGTGCTCCTTTTCCCGGGCACGTACGAGGAGTACGTCTCGCCGTTCTACTCGCCCCCGGTGGGCAGGCCTGACTGGTTGCCCTGGTTCATAACGGCGCCGATGTTCATCCTGTGGATACCATTAGGTTTCAGGGCGACGTGCTACTACTACCGCAAGGCCTACTATCGGGCCTTCTTCTGGGATCCGCCGGCGTGTCTGGCGAGGGCGCAAGAGAAGGAGCCGAGGAGCCCCGAGAACTACAGGGGTGAGAGGGCGACGTTCGTGCTCAACAACGTTCACAGGTACTTTCTGTACGCCTCGTTCGTGGTCGTCGCCTTTCTCTGGTACGACACGGTGCTCACCTTCTTCCCTGAGGGGGCGTTCGCGATCAGGGTGGGCTCGCTTTTGTGGCTGACCAACGTGGTGTTGATCAGTGCCTACACCTTCTCGTGCCACTCGATGCGGCATCTGGTGGGCGGCAACAAGGACTGCTACACGTGCGTCAGGGGCGGCAACGCGAGGCGCAAGCTCTACAACGGTGTCACCCGTCTCAACCTGAGGCACCCGCACTGGGCGTGGCTCAGCCTCGGTTCGCTGCTGGTGACGGACATATACATGAGGCTCTTGCAGGCGGGGCTCATCTCCGACCTGACGCTCATCGGTTAAAGGCAGGTAGAAGGTGGAGAGAGACGGAAGCGCAAACGGGATGGGCGAGAGCTACCAGGTTCGCGAGCACGATGTCCTGATCGTCGGCGCTGGCGGCGCGGGTCTCAGGGCGGCGATCGCGGCCGCCGAGAGGGGCCTCTCGGTCGGGATAGTCACGAAGAGCCTGCTCGGCAAGGCGCACACCGTGATGGCGGAGGGCGGCATCGCCGCCGCCGTCGGCAACGTGGACCCTGACGACTCCTGGCGCCAGCACTTCATCGACACCATGAACAGCGGGAAGTTCCTCAACAACTGGCAGATGGTCGAGACGTTCACCAAGGAGGCCCCAGAGAGGGTCATCGAGCTCGAGCAGTGGGGTGCGCTCTTCAACCGGACCCCGCAGGGCAGGATCTCGCAGCGCCCCTTCGGCGGCCACACCTACCGCAGGCTCTGCCACGTCGGCGACAGGACTGGCCTCGAGATGATCCGGACCCTCCAGGAGAAGGTGCTCTCGACCGGCGCCAACGTCTACATGGAGACGACCGTCACCAAGCTGCTGAAGGACGGAAGCGGCCGCGTCGTGGGCGCTCTGGCCTACACGCGCGAGTCGGGGAGCTTCGTCCACTTCAAGGCAAAGGCTGTGGTGATGGCTACCGGCGGCTGGGGACGCATCTTCAAGGTTACGTCGAACTCGTGGGAGGGGACCGGCGACGGGGTCGTCCTCGCCTACGACGCCGGGGCCGAGCTCGTGGACATGGAGATGGTGCAGTTCCATCCGACCGGGATGGTCTGGCCCCCTGGCGTGCGCGGCCTGCTCGTGACCGAGGGTGTGCGCGGGGAGGGAGGTCTCCTCAGAAACTCCGACGGCGAGCGCTACATGGAGCGCTACGACCCCGACAAGATGGAGCTGTCCACGCGCGACGTGGTGGCCCGGGCCAACTACACCGAGGTCCAGGAGGGCCGGGGGAGCGAGCACGGCGGCGTGTATCTGGATATCACGCACCTCGGCTACGAGGGCATCATGAAGAAATTGCCGACGATGCACGAGCAGTTCCTCAAGCTCGCCGACATAGACATCTCCAGGGAGCCGATGGAGGTCTTCCCGACCGTCCACTACACCATGGGCGGGATCAAGGTAGATCCCGAGACGTGCGCCACCAACGTGCCTGGGCTCTTCGCCGCCGGCGAGTGCGCCGGCGGGTTGCACGGGGCCAACCGCCTCGGAGGCAACTCGCTCTCCGACCTGCTCGTCTTCGGCCGGCGGGCCGGGATGGGTGCTGCGGGGTACGTCGAGGAGAACCATCACGGGACGCAGATAGACGCAGGAGATATCAGGACCGAGATAGGGCGCGTACTCGAGCCTCTGGAGAAGCCCGCGGGCGACGAGAGCCCATACCTCATGCAGCAGGAGCTCCAGGAGGCGATGATGGAGCACGCCAATTTGATGCGCAACGAGGACTCGCTCATGCAGGGCCTCGGCAAGATCCTCGCGCTCAAGGACCGGCTGCCCAACGTCAAGGTGGGAGGGACGCGGCTCTTCAACCCGGGGTGGCACACCGCGCAGGATATCCGGTACCTGATCCAGATCTCCGAGATCATCCTGCGGACCGCGCTGGAGCGCAAGGAGAGAAGGGGAGCCCAGTGGCGCCTCGACTACGACGGCCCCGACGAGGAGCTCGGCAAGATCAACTTGATCGTCAAGAAGGACCAGCAGGGCGAGATCGGCATAGAGCAACGGGAGATACCACCGATGCCGGAGCACCTCTCCGCGCTGATCGAAAGCAAGGTCGCAGACATGGCAGGCGGAGAGAAGCGCGGGGCGGAGAGCCAGTTCTAAAGCCCCGTGCTCCCGCTCTAGGAGGGATGGATTTGGACAACGAGGCCGCCAACCAGAAGGACATGGCCTCCAAGGCGCACGCCGACGTGCACGCCGACGAGAAGGCGACCGTGGACGGCAGGACCGCGAGGCTCAGGATCTTTCGCGGCGACGCTGAGGGAGGCGAGGAGGTCGAGTACGAGACACCCCTCGTCGAGGGGATGGTCGTCCTCGACGCGGTGCTCTACGTGCAGGCCCACCAGGCCGGAGACCTGGCCGTGCGCTGGAACTGCAAGGCCGCCCACTGCGGGTCGTGCAGCGCTGAGATCAACGGCCGCCCCAGGCTGATGTGCAAGACGCGCGTCGAGGAGTATGACGGAGGGGATATCCACGTCCACCCCTTGAGAGCCTTCCCGGTCATAAAGGACCTGGTCTCCGACGTCTCGTGGAACTATGAGGTCTCGAGGGGCATAACGCCATTCACCACGAGCCAGCAGGCGCCCTTCACGATGTACGAGGAGGACGTCGAGCGCCTCTACGAGCCGAAGAAGTGCATCGAGTGCTTTATGTGCCAGGATGTCTGCCACGTCCTGCGCACCCACCACAAGCAGGCCCAGTTCGCGGGTCCGCGCTTCTTCGTGCGGAACCAGTGGCTCGAGATGCACCCGATGGACGAGGCAGATCGTTTGAGCGAGCTCAAGGAGAAGGACGGTCTCGGCTTCTGCAACATCACCAAGTGCTGCACCGAGGTCTGCCCGGTGGACATACACATCACAGACAACTCCATAATCCCCCTTAAGGAGCGCGTAGCCGACGAGTACTACGACCCGGCCAGGTGGCTGATGCGAAAGATGAGAGGTAGTTAGAGCATTCGACCATCGGCGGGACGGCGCGACACCCCTTCTGAAACCGTCCGAAAAGGGTAAGGAGCAACGCT
>DASTQK010000106.1:0-4062 GCA_035761765.1 Rubrobacteraceae bacterium | reverse complement strand
ACCGGATACGGTCCGCGACCGGCCCGCCGCTATCGAGCTGCTGCGTTTTCTCACCTCGCGCGAGTCGCAGGCGGTCGAGGCCAGGCTCGGAACGCTCCCGGCGCGCAGCGACTCTCTTGCGGACGCCCGGTCTGAAGCGGGGCCAGGTTCGCTGGCCGAGCGAAGATGGGAATTGCTGGAAGTGGCACAGGAGGCGGCTCTCATCCCGCCCAAGCACGAGAACTATCCGGCGGTGGAGGACGCCATCTGGCAGGGCGTCCGCGAGGTGCTCCTGGGGAAGAGCGTGGAAGAGGCACTCGGGGACACAGAAGAGGCGGCGCGGCGCGCGGCGGAGGGCGGTTGATGGTCGGAGATTGGAGGCAGGATACATGGCAGAGAACGTCGTGACCGATCCTTCGTCGAGGCGCCCTCTTGGAAGCACGGGCCTGTCTGTCTCACCTATCTGCGTCGGCTGCGCGTCGCTCGGGGACATGCCGAAGACGTTCAAATACTCCGTCTCCGAGCAGCGGGCGTTCGAGACGCTTCGCGCCGTCTTCGAAAGTCCGCTCAACTTTCTCGATACGGCCGCCTCCTACGGGAACGGAGAGAGCGAGCGGCGCATAGGAGAGATGCTCGAGGCGATCGGAGGCCTGCCCGAGGGCTGTGTGCTGGCAACCAAGGCGGACCGCGACCCCAAGACCGGCGACTTCTCGGGAGATCAGATGCTGCGCTCAGTCGAGCGGAGCCTGCGCCTGCTGGGGTTGGACCGGTTGCAGCTCGTGCACCTGCACGACCCCGAGTACCTGGACGAGCCAGGACGCGAGCCATTCGAGTACATGATGGCGCCGGGCGGCCCCGTTGAGGTGCTCGCGGGGCTCAGGGAGGAGGGCGTTATAGAGCACCTCGGGATCGCGGGCGGTCCCGTGGAGCTCCTGGTCAGTTTCGTCGAGACCGGACTCTTCGAGACGCTCATAACCCACAACCGTTACACGCTGGTGAACCGCACCGCCGAGCCTCTCCTCGACCTCGCCGCGGAGCGCGGCGTGGCGATCCTCAACGCCGCCCCCTACGGCAGCGGTATCCTGGCCAAGGGCCCGGACGCCTATGCCCGCTACGAGTACAGGGAGGCCTCGCAGGAGCTGGTCGAGAGGGTTCGCGAGATGGAAGGGACATGCCAGGAGTTCGGAGTCCCCCTGGCAGCGGCGGCCCTGCAGTTCTCAGTGCGAGATCCCCGCATGGTCTCGACGATTGTCGGTATAAGCCGCCCCGAGCGGGTCGAACAGACGCTGGAGCTCGCGACCTACCCGATGCCGGATGAGCTGTGGGAGAGGTTGGAGCTTCTCGCTACCCTGGGTGGTTAACGCGTCGCAGAAAAAGAGTGCCCGACAGCGCGAGTAGCCTTCGCCTAGTTCTCTTCCGCACGCACGGCGCATACGAGATAGGTCTCGCCCTGCTCGTAGACATCAACCGATTCTGGCGAGACGCATCTTGGCCTTGATTGATCCGCCACGAGAGCCACGGCCAGCAAGACGACCTCGGTTCGTGCTGCCGACACGCTCAGCCCCGCTTATTCCTCGGCTCCTAGCTCATGAGCTGCCCGCCGTTGACCTCGATGATCTCGCCAACCAGGTAGTCCGCCGCCGGAGAGGCGAGAAACACCACGGCCCCGGCGACCTCCTCCGGTGTCCCCTCGCGTCCAATGGGGATCCCGGCCGTCATACGCTCGCGCATCTCGGGCGGCGTGAAGCGCTCGTGGAACGGGGTGTTTATGACGCCGGGAGCCACGCCGTTGACCAGGATCCCTGCACCGACGAGCTCCTTCGCCATCGCGCGGGTGAGGGTGCTGACGCCGCCTTTGGCCGTCGCGTAGGCTGCGGAGCCGGGCCCGCCGCCGTTGCGGGCGGCGACCGAGGTCATGTTGATGATCCTCCCCCCGCCCTGACGCCTCATCGCGGGCAACACCGCCTTCGAGCAGAGAAAGACAGACTTCAGGTTCACGTCCATCACGCGGTCCCAGAGGTCCTCGGTCATCTCCTCCAGCCTTCGGCGTTCGATCAGGGACCCCGCGTTGTTCACCAGGACGTCGAGGCGCCCGTAGAGCTCCTCGATCTCACCTGACATCCTCTCGACCTCGCCCGCATCTGCCACGTCGCCCCCGACGAGCATCGCCTCGCCGCCGGAGGAAGAGATCCGCTCGACCACCTCGCGTGCCTCGTCCTCGCTCCGGTTGTAGTGGACCGCCACCCGGCATCCAGCCTCAGCCAGCGCGATGGCGGTGGCGGCCCCGATCCCCGTGCTGCTCCCCGTCACCCACGCGACCTCTTCCGAAAACATCATCCTACTGCTACCCCCTTGTAACCTCTATCCCCTAGCATGGACCTTCCGACAACCATAGAGACGAAGGGCTTCGAAGACAAACTCAGCACGCTGCAGCCTTCGGCCTCCGCTCTCGGCTTTGAGAGGTTGCGCGCTCCTCAGCGTGCGAGCCAGCCGCCGTCTACGGGGATGGTCGCCCCGTGAACGTAGGAGGCGGCGTCCGAGGCCAGGAAGACGACGGCTCCCTTGAGGTCCTCAGGCTCACCGAAGCGACCGGCGGGAAGGCGGACGAGCAGGGCCTCGGAGCGCTCGGCGTCCTCGCGCAGCGCGGAGGTCATCGAGGTCGAGAAGTAGCTCGGCGCGATCGCGTTGACGTTTATGCCCAGAGAGGCCCACTCGTTCGCCAGAGCGCGCGTCAGGTTCGCCACGGCGGCCTTGGTCGCCGAGTACGACGGCACGACGATACCGCCCGAGAACGAGAGGACCGAGGCGAGGTTGATGATCTTGCCCCCCCCGCCCGCTTCCACGAAACGCCGCGCGGCGGCCTGGCTCAGGTACCAGAGGCTGTTGAGGTTGATCTTTATTACATCCTCCCAGTCCTCCTCGCCGAACTCGAGCGCCGACGACCGACGTATGATCCCCGCGTTGTTGACCAGGATGTCCAGACGGCCCAGCTCGGCCACGCATTCGCCTATGATCTCTGCGGCCTCGCCGGTGCGCGTCTTCAGGAGGTCGAAATCCATCGTGTGGCAGCGTCTGCCGAGACCCTCGATCTGCTCTCGGGTCTCCTCGAGGGGTAGGACGTCGAGGATGGCCACGTCGGCGCCGGCTTCGGCGAGGCCGACGGCGAGCGCCTGCCCGAGACCGCGGCCTGCGCCTGTCACGAGGGCGACCCGGCCGTTCAGCCCGAAGTCGTCGAGGATAGTCATCAGTAGCGCAGGTCCACGGGCTCTATACCTTCTTCCTCGCAGAACTTCAGGTAGCGCTCCAGTTTCGAGAAGACGTCGTCCTGGTAGATCAGGTTGTCATCGTCGTCTAGGTACTGGATAGAGCCTTCGAGGATGAAGAGCGTCTCCATGTACCCGCTGTCCACGACGAGGGTGTGGATGTCGCCGGGCGGCTCGTAGACGAGGGTACCGGGGCGTGCCACCCAGTCGCGCTCCAGATAGTGCCAGGATCCCTCGATGCAGTAGCCCAAAACCTGCCCGCCGGTGTGGCGATGGCGGTTCACCTTTCCGCCGCCCTCGACCCTGAGGAGGTTGATCCAGCGCCCCGTCGCCAGGTCGAACCTCAAGGGCTTGAACCAGACCCTCTCGCCCTGCGGCACCCACGGCAGCTCGTCGCTCTGGACGGCCATGTCCGGCAGCCCCATCGCCGCGATGACCTGCTCGGTGCGCTCTTCAGCCAAAGCCTTCTCCTCTCCTCGCACAGGGTTTGTAGCCTAACGCGCTACCGCGCGACGTTCAATCCGAGCGCAGGTTCGGAGACGGCCTGCAGCTAGTACCTGCCCGCGTCGACGAGTCGGATCCTTCTCCCGTCCTTGCTCTTCTCGTCGGTGCGCTCCGAGCCGTTCCTGAGTACGCTCTCGACGATTGCCGGTGGTACGTGAGGACGGCTGGAAAGGTAGAGGGCGGCCGTGCCGCCGGCGTGCGGCGCGGCCATGGACGTGCCGGACATGCGCCTATAGCCCCCTCCCATCTTCGTGGAGAAGATCTTCTTGCCCGGCGCCCAGAGATCCACGCAGCGACCGAAATTGCTCCATGAGGT
>DASTQK010000105.1:0-2036 GCA_035761765.1 Rubrobacteraceae bacterium | reverse complement strand
ATCAGCACTTCTAGCCTAACCTCGCCGTCGGGACTCAGACGGGCGCGGAAGGATATTCTTGTCGTAATCGGCGTGTGTCGAGGCGAACGCGGTATCCACGGTCGTCGAGTCGCTGGCGCTCAGTCGCCCCGGCGTTGGCTTCTCGCTGCGCTCGGAGGGGCGCGGGGTGCTCGCGCTGCCGGCCGCAGCCGACCTGCGGGAGCGCATCTCCCAGGTGCACGGCCTCGCGCTCGCGCGCAGCCTCGTCGCCCTCGAGGATCCAGTGGTCTGGGGGTTCGTGAGCCCCCTCTCGGTGAGCTTCCCGACGCGCCGCTACACGCACGTCGCGGTCAACGGCCGGGTCGTAGACACGGACTCTTTCGCGCCGGCGATCTCCAGAGCCTACGCTGACCTCCTGCCCAAAGGCCGCCACCCTGCGGCGTTTTTGCGCCTCGAGCTCGGCCCCGGCGAGGTCGACGTCAACGTCCACCCGGCCAAGAGCGCGGTCCGTCTGCGCGGCGGCCGCTTTGCCTACCCGCTGGTGGTAGGTACGATCCGGGCCGCACTCTCGCTGGAGAGGGACGGCGCACACGGAGCGGCGCTGGACGAGGGCGTCGCTCCGCTCATCCCTGTCGGGCAGTTCGCCGGCAGATGCATCATCGCCCAGGAGGGGGAGGACCTCATAATTCTCGACCAGCACGGGGCGCACGAGCGCGTCCTCTACGAAAAGCTGCTGAAGAACCCGAAGGCCGCGCCCGTCGCGCTACCCGACCCCGTAGTGGTGCGCCTCCCCGAGGACCTGGCCTCAGAGGCGTGGAGCTTCGAGGCCGAGTTGAACTCTCTGGGCTTCGAGTTCGAGCCGTTCGGCGACGGGACACTGCGGATCTTCGGGGTGCCTGAGATGGTAACCGACGCCGGGGTGGCGCTCGAGGCGGCGCTGGATGCGCTGGCGGGGGGTGAAGACCTCGCAAAGGAGCTTGCCTGCAAGGGATCTACCAGGTTCGGGGAGAGCCTTGGTAGGGAGGAGATGGAGAGACTGCTCGAGGAGTGGGCGGTGACGGAGTTCAAAGATGTCTGCCCCCACGGCCGTCCGATAGTCAAGCGCATCAAGCTCGAGGACCTGCTCCGCGAATTCGGTAGGCTCTAGACCTCGTGCAAGAGAGACTCTCGTACGCTCGCGGCTTGCTATCTCCCGTCGAGAAAGGCGGGCCCGCGGAGCAGTTCGGCGATGCCGAGCCCTTGCTCCACCCGGTCGGCGAGGGTGAGCTCCTCGCCGCACTCGCACTCGAAGGTGCTGCGTCCCTCGGCGTACCAGTCGTCCTCGCGTCCGAGCAGGACCAGCCGCTCGCCGCAGCCGCACTCCAAGAGGATCCGTTGTGAGGTCTCGATCTCCCAGGACCGCTGCATGTGGGCTTCCCCTCCAGCTATACCGCAACTGCGGCATCACTCTCGCACGCTATGAGCGCGCGCACAACGTGAACCTCGTTGAGGTAGATGGTGGTTGTGCTTTAGGCATCAATTTTTTCCGATCCCTAAAGATTACGTCGAGGTTTATGGTGGAAGTGCCGGATCCCCGGGCCCTCCCTGTGTTCCGGTAGTCGGAGAGCCACTCCTGCGCTACAGCAGGGCGAGGTTTGCGCTTCTCCCCGCCGGGTACGACAGGAGCGAGGCAAACGGGAGACGGCGAGGGTGCTGCTCTGCCCCCAGAACCGTTGGTCCTCGAGATGGAGGTAAAAGCATGGGCATAAACCGCTGGAGCGGCGTAGAGGAGCGCGAGAGGAACGAGACGGATGCCAAGGCTGGCGAGGAGCTCTCCGGAGACAAGAAGGGAGACGCTTCCTCCCGCGTCGAGGCCTCCGAGGAACCGACCGAGGATCCCGAGAAGAAGCGGGTTCTGAAGAAGCTCGAGGAACGGGACCCTTAGCCTGCCGGGGCACTGACCATCTTGCGCGGGAGGTCGTTGGGTGGCGAAGGGGCGAGGTAGAGGGGCGGTCCCCGCGGGCGAGGACCACGCCGCAGGAAGCGTGGTGCTGGTGGGCGTCCTGTGGGCGCTCGTT
>DASTQK010000104.1:0-5119 GCA_035761765.1 Rubrobacteraceae bacterium | reverse complement strand
TCCTGGAGACCGAGTCGGAGGGCTATCGCATGGCCGACGATCACCGGTTCGTCTTCCCTGCGCCGGATCATCGCAGACACTCGAGGCCCGAAGCGCAGGGCCTGGAGGCGGTAGAGGGCGAGACCCCGGGTGTCGCCCGGTAGGCTGCCTGTACTACGCTGCGTGAGAGGTTCTTGATGGACGAGTATCCCCGACGCGGGAGGCATTCGTGATCTCCGCCAGATCAGGTATGTTCCGGGTGGCGCTGGCGGGCGTGGTCGCGGTGTTGATAAGCCGGGTGTGGCCCCTGGCCGAGGCGTGGGTCGCCTACCTGACTCTGGGCCTCGCGGCGCTCTTCGGAGCGCTTCTGATCTCGGGCTGGCCGCGGATTCTCGCCCGCCAGAGGCTCGCGCACACCGTCATAGACTCCGTGCTCCTCGGCGTGCTGGTAGCCGGCACGGGGGGTGAGGAGTCCCCCTTCTTCCCGCTGTTCTTCCTCGCTGCGCTAGGGATATTGTGGGTCGAGCCGCCGGCGAAGATCGTCGCCGCGACCGTCGTCGTGGTCGGCTCCTACCTCGCAGCCACCGCGGTCTCTGTGTGGGATCCCGGATTGCTTTGGTCTCCGCTGGTAGGATTGAGGGCCGGACTCCTCGCGTGCTTCTGCGCGCTGGTGGGACTGAGGAGCGTGCAGACGCACAACGACAGGAAGCTCGCCCTTGGGCTCGCCTCGGCCTTCGCCTCCGAGTTGAGCCACGTCGAGAAGACCGAGGCCCTTGTCTCCCGCTTCGGTCCGGCACTCGGGGTCTTGAGCCTCGAGGGCATCCTGCGGTGGACGGCGGAGGCGGCTCGGGCGGTCGGCGGGGGAGCTTATGCCCACGTCGCCGGGCTCAGCGGCAACCACCACAGCACGGTTCTGGAAGGCGACTTCGGCGCCTGCCCCAGCTGGTGGCACCCTTCGATCCAGCGCCTTCTGTTGTGGAGCTGCCGCGAGGGAGAGGCCGTGCGCAGCGAGGAGGAGATCCACGGCATAGAGGGCTTCTTGGCCGTGCCCATAGGCCCAAAGGAGGGCGAGCCGTGGGGGGCCGTGATCGTCGGTGGCAGGGCCTACGGCGCCGAGGAGGAGCGCGCCCTGCAACTGCTCGCCGCCGCGTTGGCTCCCACCCTGGAGAACGCCGATGTGGCTCCGGGGGGGCTGGATCCGACCTCCCGGTTGCCGAACCGCGCGTCGCTCGGCCGGGTTCTGCGGCGCGAGCTCTCCCACGGCGGGTCGCTTACGGTCCTGGCTGTGGGCCTGGAGGGCCTCGCGGCCTACGGCGACGCCGCGAGGGATGAGCTCCTGCGGCGGCTGGGCAAGAGACTCGGTGGCCGGCTACGAGCGTTCCACTACGGGGCAGACGAGTTCGTCGTCGTGCTGGGCGGCTCCGACGAGGCCAAGGCACGCCGGACTGCGCTCGCCATCCGGCAACTCGTCTCGGAAGAGGCAGGCGGGTCCGGGAGTTCGACCCTGAGTGCCGCGGTGGGTTATGCGTTCGCCGGGGAGGATGATGAAGACCCTGACCCGGTTCTCGGAGCGGCCCTGCGCGCCCTCCGGAAGGCCAGGATGTGGGCGGAGGGCGTCGCCGGACCGGCGATACTCGCTGACGTGCCGGTCTCGGAGACGGCCACTGCTTTCATAAAGCCTCTGGAGTCTCGGGATCCGCTCATCGGGGAGCATCTGAAGGCGGTGTCCCGCCTCGCCTCGCGCATCGGCTCCAGTATGTCTCTGCCTCGCGACCGGTTGGACGCTCTCGCCCTCGGTGCCCTGCTGCACGACGTCGGGAAGATCGGGGTGCCCGATGGGATCCTGCACAAACCAGGGCGGCTCACCGATAAGGAGTACGAGACCATAAAGCGGCACCCGGTGCTCGGGGCCGAGATGCTGGCGCCCGTGGCGGAGCTGGCGCAGGCGATACCCGCCATCAGGCACCACCACGAGCGCTTCGACGGCAGAGGCTACCCGGACGGGTTGCGCGGCGAGCAGATCCCTTTGGCGGCGCGCGTGGTCTCCGTAGCCGACGCCTTCGACTCGATGATCCGCGACCGGCCTTACGGCTACGGTATCTCCAGGCAGGCAGCCCTGGAGGAGGTCGAGAGAAACTCCGGGACGCAGTTCGATCCCCGGGTCGTGAGGGCGTTGCTGGAAGTGGTGTGGGACTTCGACGACCGGCGGACGGGTTCCGCCGGGTAGACTCGGACCGCGCACCCCACCGAAGCCGAGATCCGCGTAACCAAAAAGCCAGAAAATTAGTCCATTTGAGTGATACGCTGGCCCTTGCGCCTGGTATATGCTGCCTCTAGCATGGATGAAGACACGAGGTTCTTATCTCGTCGTCGAGGGAAAGGGGTCGCGATGGTCAACAACGCTTGGGTACACGGACCGCCGCAGTAGGGACAAGAATTACCGTCGAACCGTCCGCTTCGGTACATGGGTTGGGGAGAGAGATGCAAGGTTTGTCTTTAGAGTTGCCTGCCGGGTACTACCTCGAACGAGACCCGGACGTGCTGGTCTTACGTCGCCGCGACGGCTCCATGGTCGGCGCCTTCAGCGCCCGCGGCGCCGCCCCCGAGGCCCTCAAGAGGGCGATCGAGGAGTCAGGAGCTCCCGCCCGCAGGCCGGCGCTGCGGGCGCGTTTCTTCGGCCAATTCGAGCTGTTGTGCGACGGCGAGGCTATCCACCTGGGCCGCAACGGCAAGGCGCTGGCCATCCTCAAGTACCTGCTGGCCCACCGCGCCCGCCCCATCTCCCAGGACCACCTGATGGGCTGGTTGTGGCCCGAGTCCAACCTGAAGAAGGCCCGCTGGTCTTTGAACTCCGCCATCCACGGCCTGCGCAAGCTGCTCGGTAGTTGCCCGACGTCGGCGGACGTGAACTACGTTGTGCTCGAGGAGGGCTACTACCACCTGAGCCCGAACGTGCGGGTGGCCACAGACGTGGAGGAGTTCGACGAGCTTTACGAGAAGGGAAGGCGCTCTGAGAGTGCCGACCGAGCGGAAGACGCGGCCGCCTGCTACGAGCAGGCCGTAGAACTCTACAGGGGCGACTACCTCCTAGAGGACCTCTACGAGGACTGGACGATGGTCGAGCGCGAGCGCCTCGCAAACGCCTACGTAGACATGCTGGACAGGCTGGCTGCGTACTATCTGGAGAGCGGGCAGCTGGGGGAGAGCGTGAGGGCCTGCTACCAGGTGCTGGAGAAGGACCGCTGCCACGAGGACAGCCACCGCCTCTTGATGAGGTGCTACGTGCGGCTCGGCCAGCGGGGTAGGGCGATGCGCCAGTACCGGCTGTGCGAGAGTATCCTCGGCCAGGAGTACGGTACCGCCCCCTCGCCCGAGACCCGCTCCCTGTACAGGGACCTTCTGGGGAACGAGAGCGACTGAAGCTCGCTCCCCGAAGCGCGATCTGCTTGGGATTCTCAGTGCAGGGCGCTCTCGAAGACCGTATCGGAGCGTGGCGAAGCCTCTTCCCCCGGACGCAGGATGGGCCAGGTTCGCACCCGCATGTTCACCAGCCCGTCCTGCGCCGAGGAGAACCCGACGGTCGCGAAGTGGTTCCTCCTGTGCACGATCTCGCGGCTCTCGGTTATCGGGAAGTGGTCCGCGGGGGCTTCCCTGTAGGTGCCGAACAAAGGCTCGTTCTTGTCGCCCAGGACGGCCTGCATGGGGGAGGATATCACCTCGACGAACTCGGTCCCGGAGCCGGGTTTGAGCTCGCCGCGCGCGACGCGCCCGAAGTGCACGTCCCCCGTGAGGACCACCACGGAATGTTCGGAAGACTTTATATGATCGATCAGTTCTCTGTATTGAGCGTAGTGGGACAGATCTCTGTCGACGTACGAGAGGATCGCTTTCGCCAGGCCTTTCTTCAGCAGGGATCCCATCGTGCTCTCCTCCTCGATTAGCACCGGCTGGCCGACCACGAGAACCCCCGGCCCGCGCAACCCTTCTATCCAGCGTCCCACCGCCTTCAGGTCTTCGTCCCTCATAAACCTCTCGCCCCTGGTGTCGCGGTTGATACGGGTATCCGCGACGCAGAACGAGAGGGGTGGGACCTCGAAGCGCAGCAGAGGCGAGGGTGATTGGAAGGCCCGGAAGAGGCGGCTCGCCTCGGCGAACCACCACTCGCGTTGTCCGCCGGTGAGGGTATTGAACAGACCGACCCCCCCGAAGTTCGGCGCGTTGTTCCAGAACTCGTGATCGTCTGAACAGAAGTAGTTCGCGCCGTCGGCCAGCAGCCGCCGGAAGCCCGCGTCTTCGCCACCGACCTGCGTCCAGTTGGCCACGTATTTATCGAAGAGCATCGCCCTGAACAGGCCAGGTCTCTGGTTGGCGCGGTACCATTTGAGCGTTGTCTCGCGCCACGGGTTGTCGAGGTAGACCTGATCCCCGCACAGAACCTTGACGTCCGGGCGTTGGTCTTCGGGCATGTAGTGGTATGTTCCGCCTACGAGACCCCCTCGATCCTCGGGCCCGTAGAAACAGGAGCCCACCAGCAGCGTGAACGGTTTTTCACCTTCTGCGGGAAGCGCCGCCGGTAGCGTGGTAACGCGTCCTTCCCTCAGGTGTCTCTCCGCGCCTATCACCGTCTGGTCGTCGACGCGCAACTTCAGGGTGTAGGAGGTTCGCGCCCTCAGCGGTCTCACCTCCACTCGCTGGTAGTCGAGTGTCCTCCTGACCGGCGGCGCCTTGAGCACCGAGGCCAGATGCAGCACACGGTCTACAAGAGGATAGGACTTCGGGTCCTCAGGCCTGAAAGACTCCCACGACTCCCACGCGGAGCCGTCCAGCTCTACAGCGCGCTCATCGCCAGCGCTCTCGATCTCGAGCCTCACGGATCTCTGGCTCATGTTCTCCTCGCCCAGCGCGCCGACCCAGACCGTCGCCGAGGTGTCGCTCACCTGGTGCGGAACCAGCAGAAAAGACATATGCTCTCCTAGCCCGATAGTGGAGATATCTTCCGATCCCCGACCGCTCCGTGTAAGGGCGCGGACGGGGGATCCAGCCACTCCTGGCTGAGGCCCAGGTCTACTACGCTCTCCAGTCCCTCGGGAGCCTCCGAGGGGGGCTTCTCGTAGCTCACAAACCAGCACTCGAAGTGGTC
>DASTQK010000103.1:0-20255 GCA_035761765.1 Rubrobacteraceae bacterium | reverse complement strand
GCCCCGAGCTCGAGCCCGACTACCTTGTCCACCGACTGACTCTTGGCCGTCAGCAACACAACGGGTACGTCACTCTGCTCCCGCATCTTCTTCAAGACCTCGAACCCGCTCATCCGTGGCAACATGATGTCCAGCACGACGAGGTCGAGCCTCTCCCGGCCGAGTATGCGCAGCGCCTCGATTCCGTCCTCAGCCGTCAATACTCGGTAGCCCTCCGACCCTAGCACGATGGAGGTCACCTCCAGCAACGCCGCGTCGTCGTCTACCAACAGAATGGTTTCTTCCAAACTCCTAGTTACCTCCCGCAAGCCATGACGCCTCCGAATACTTAATCCTACCTTATGCAGAGCCCTGCTCGCACCTGCTCGCGCCGACGGGGGGGTCGGAAAAACTTGAATGCACTACACTAAGATTTTATACTTCGTCTACTTATAGATAACCAGTATCTTCGGGAGGTGCGGTTGTGGCCAAGAGCATTGGCATAGACCTAGGAACGACCAACAGTTGTGTAGCGGTATTGGAGGGTGGCGATCCGGTGGTGATCACCAACTCCGAGGGAGAGCGAACGACGCCTTCGGTTGTGGCCTTTGACCGGAGGAGTGGGGAGCGGTTGGTCGGGCAGCTTGCGCGCAGGCAGGCGGTAACGAACCCGGACCGCACGATCTACTCGATCAAGCGCTTCATGGGCCGGCGTTTCAGCGACGTGAAGGAGGAGGCTTCGCGGGTTGGCTACGAGGTCAAGGCCGGCTCTGGCGGGGACATCCGGGTGCAGGTAGGGGACAAGGAGTACTCGCCGCCGGAGATCTCCGCGATGATCCTGCAGAAGCTGAAGAGGGACGCTGAGGAGTACCTTGGCGAGGAGGTGACGGAGGCGGTCATCACGGTGCCTGCGTATTTCGAGGATGCGCAGCGCCAGGCAACCAAGGACGCGGGTCGCATCGCGGGGCTCGAGGTGAAGCGGATCATCAACGAGCCGACGGCGGCTGCGCTGGCGTACGGTCTGGACAAGGAGCACGACCAGACTATCCTGATCTTCGACCTTGGCGGGGGGACGTTCGACGTCTCCATTCTGGAGCTCGGCGACGGGGTCTTCGAGGTCAAGGCGACGAGTGGCAACAACCACCTCGGCGGGGACGACTTCGACGCCAAGATCGTCGAGTGGATGGTAGCGGAGTTCAAGAAGAGCGAGGGGATAGACCTCTCCAAGGATAAGATGGCGACCCAGCGCCTGATCGAGGCGGCCGAGAAGGCTAAGAGGGAGCTCTCTTCCACGACGAGCACCTCGATCAATCTGCCGTTCATCACCGCTGACCAGAACGGCCCCAAGCACCTGGACCTGACGTTGAGCAGGGCGCAGTTCAACAACCTGACCGCGGATCTCGTCGAGGCGACGGCGGGGCCCGTCAGGCGGGCGATGGAAGACGCGGGCTTGCAGAGCGGGCAGGTGGACCAGGTCATCCTGGTTGGCGGCTCGACCCGCATCCCCGCGGTGCAGGAGCAGGTCAAGGAGATCACGGGCAAGGAGCCCCACAAGGGTATCAACCCCGACGAGGTCGTCGCCGTCGGCGCCGCCATCCAGGCTGGCGTGCTCGCGGGCGAGGTCAAGGACGTTCTGCTCCTCGACGTTACGCCTCTCTCTTTGGGCATCGAGACCAAGGGTGGGGTCTTTACCAAGCTCATCGAGCGCAACACCACCATACCCACGCGCAAGGCCGAGGTCTTCACGACCGCAGACGACAACCAGAACTCGGTGGAGATCAAGGTCTACCAGGGCGAGCGCGAGATAGCTGCCTACAACAAGCTGATCGGCAACTTCCAGCTCGTAGGGATCCCGCCCGCGCCGCGTGGCGTGCCCCAGATCGAGGTCTCCTTCGACATAGACGCCAACGGCATCGTGAACGTCGGGGCCAAGGATCTCGGCACCGGCAAGGAGCAGAGGATCACGATCACCGCCTCCAGCGGTCTCTCGGAGGGCGAGATCGAACAGATGGTCCGCGACGCCGAGTCGCACGCCGAGGAGGACCACCGCCGCCGCGAGGAGGCAGACGTTCGTAATAACGCGGATAACCTGGTCTACTCCATAGAGCGCTCCCTGAAGGACGTTGACGGCAAGGTGGACCCGAACACGAAGCTCGAGATAGAGCAGGCGATAAAGGAGACGAAGGAGGCCCTCGCCGGCGGAGATATCGAGGAGATCAAAGCCAAGCAGGAGGCGCTGATGACCGCCTCCCACAAGCTCTCGGAGGTTCTCTACAGGGAGGCCCAGGAGCAGCAGCAGGCTAGCTCCGCTGGCGCCACCGACGACGCAGAGGACGTGGTCGAGGACGCCGAGATCGTCGACGACGAGGAGGACGAGGAGCGCAAGTAGCTTCACGGATGAGCGGCCGGGGACAGACCTCCCCGGCCGTCAGCCCGAGCTACCGACAGGAGGAAGACGAGAGCCTTGAGCAGCGAAGAGAACAAGCGCGAGCCGGAGAGGCGGGAAGAAGGGGAGACCCCAGAGGAGGTCGAGGAGGGCCACCCGCCTGCCTCTACACAGGGACCGGACGCGACGGAGGACGCTCCCGTGGAAGAGGAAATCGTCGCTCAGACCGGATCCTCCGCGGAGGATCCGGTCGCCCTCCGCGCGGAGCTGGAGGCGGCGCGCCAGGAGCGGGACGAGTACCTCGATGCTCTTCGCCGCCTGAAGGCCGAGTTCGAGAACTCGCGCAAGCGTCAGGAGCGCGAAAGGTCCCGCATCCTCGAGACGGCCTCAGAGAGACTCGTCGTAGAGCTTCTCCCCGTGCTGGATAACCTGGACCGCGCGCTCGAGGCCGAAGGGGATATCCGCGAGGGCGTTCGCGTCACCCGCGACCAGCTCGCCGATATACTCGGCAACGAAGGGCTCCTTCCCGTCGCCTCCGACGGCCAGCCCTTCGACCCCAACGTGCACGAGGCCGTCATGGGCCAGCCCTCGGAAGACCACGAGGAGGGCACCATACTCCAGACCTTCCAACGCGGATATGTCCTGAACGGCAAACCCATTCGTGTCGCGAAGGTTGTGGTTGCTAGACAGGTTTAGAGTATGGAGACAAAGGATCTCTACAAGGTTCTGGGGGTATCCAGGGAGGCGTCGCAGGAGGAGATCCGGCGCTCCTACCGCAAGCTGGCGCGCGAGCATCACCCCGACGCCAACCGCGACGATAAGGAGGCCGAGGAGCGCTTCAAAGAGATACAGCACGCCTACGAGATCCTCTCGAACCCAGAGAAAAGACGGCAATACGACGAAGGACCGCGCGCTTTCTTCAGCGGCGGAAACGCCGGCCAGGGGGCCGCAGGCGGTTCTCGCACCGCCGACTTCTCCGACCTCTCAGATCTCTTCGGCGGCTTCGGAGGTCTCGGAGATATCTTCGGGGCCTCAACCCGAACCAGACAGACCTCGCGTAAAGGTCAGAACATAACTGCAACCGTCAACTTAAGCTTCAATGACGCCCTCAACGGTGTAACGACTCGGGTAAACGTGCCGGTAGAAGAGGCGTGCGGGGAGTGCAGGGGCACGGGGGCTGCGCCTGGCACGTCGCCGCGGACGTGTCCGGACTGTGGGGGGCGAGGCGTAAGGAGCAGGGACCAGGGGTACTTCGCGTTCTCGGAGCCGTGTGTGCGGTGTGGGGGGGAGGGCACGATCGTCGAGAAGCCGTGCCCTACTTGCTCGGGGAGGGGCAGGTTGCGCAAGGGGCGGCAGGTCACTGTCAGGATCCCTGCGGGGGCAAAGGACGGGATGAAGATCCGGGTCCCTGGCAGGGGGAGTGCTGGGGAGAAGGGTGGTCCGGCGGGAGACCTGTTCGTGGTAACGCGGGTAGCCGAGCATCCGGTCTTCAAGCGGCGCGGGGACGACTTCGTAGTCGAGGTGCCGGTCAGCTTCGTGGAGGCGGCGCTCGGGGCGCAGATAGAGGTGCCGCGGCCGGGTGGTGGGACGGTCAAGCTGAGGTTGCCGGCGGGGACGCAGGACGGCAAGCAGTTCAGGGTGCGGGGAGCGGGGGCGCCCAGGGCCCGGTCGCGTAGCGGGGAGCGGGGGGGCCTAATCGTACGGGCGCGGCTCGTCGTACCAAAGAAGCTCAAGAAGCGGGAGCGGGAGATACTCGAGGCTCTCGCCGAGGAGAGGGATGAGAACGTCAGGAGAGAGCTCTTCAAGAAGGTGGGATCTTCGTGAGCTTGCGCAAGCGGCCGGTGTTCATGATCGGGATCGCCTCGGAGCTCATCGGGGTGCACCCGCAGACCTTGAGGATGTACGAGCAGAAGGGTCTGCTGCGCCCGCGCAAGAGCATAAAGAACACGCGGCTCTATTCCCAGGAGGACGTCGAGCTCGGGCGCTACATCCAGAAGCTTACCCAGGAGATGGGGATGAACCTCGCCGGGGTCAAGAAGGTGCTCGACCTCGAGCGGCGGATAGCCAGGCTCGAGGCCGATAACCGGGAGCTGCGCGATGAGTTGCGCAGGAGGGAGCTCGAGCACGAACGGGCCGTCGCAGAGGTGCACCGCAGCTACAAACGAGAGATCATCTTGCTGCCGCGCGGGGAGCTTACACACACCGGCCGGGACCGGAAGGGGTAATTAGATGGCCGAGACCATGCGCTGCTACCGGCACCCGGACAGGGAGACCAGGGTCTCGTGCGCCACGTGCGGGCGCCCCATCTGCACCGAGTGCATGGTGCAGACCGAGGTCGGGATCAAGTGCCCTGACGACGCCACGCTGCCGCGCGGAGCGCGGGCTGGCGTCATGAAGAGAGACCAGATCGCCAGGACCCTTCTGGCCGGTGCGGCGGTCGCGCTGATCGGTATCCCGGTGGTCTTCGGCATACTCCAGGTCCCGGCCGGCCGTCTCATAATCTCCGCGCTCGCGGGCTACCTCGCGGGCACCTTTGTCTACCGCGCCGGGGGGCGTAATGGGGGCCCGGTCTCGATGGCCGTCTCCGGCGTCTCCGTGTTTATGGCCTACGCGCCATGGATGGTGAACCCGCTGTTGAGCGGGAACTTCCCCATCTTCTTGTTCCTCCCCGCGCTCATAGCCGTCGGCTTCGCCGTCTACAACAGCCGTTGAGAGGGATGGGAGGCAGCGCGTGGATCTGAACAGGTTCTCCCAGAACGCCCGCGAGGTACTCGACGTGGCGACCGCCGTCGTGCGTCGGGGGAGATCCAACCAGCTCGGCACCGAGCACATCCTGCTCGGGCTACTGGCCCAGCAGGGGGGCGTGGTGCACCGCGTCTTCGAAGAGCTGGGCCTCGACCTCGGTCTCGCCCAGGCCAAGACCAACGACGCTATAAGACGCAACGATCTCTCCCGCTCGCGTACGGGCGGGGAGAGGGTCCAGACGACCCACAACGCGCGCAACGCGCTCAGGGTCGCAGACGAAGAGGCAGAGAAGAGCGCCAGCGACCACATCGGGACGGAGCACCTCTTGCTCGGGCTCGTACTCGTGGAGGAGGGCACGGCGGCCGGCGTGCTGCGCGAGGTCGGGCTGACGGAGGCTGACCTCAGGCGGGCGCTCGGCAGAGTGAGGGGAGAGGCTTCTCTAGGTGAAGACCCCGAGAGCCTGCTCGGCAAGCACGGCCGCAACATCACCCGGCTCGCGCGCGAGGGCAAGCTCGACCCTGTCGTGGGCCGTGACGAAGAGATAATGCGGATGTTCCAGATACTCTCGAGACGCACCAAGAACAACCCGGCGCTCATCGGCGAGCCGGGGGTCGGCAAGACCGCCATCGTCGAGGGGCTCGCGCAGAAGATGGCCAAAGGCTACGTCCCGGAGGCGCTAAAGGACAAGGTCCTGATATCGCTCGACCTCGGGTCTCTGGTGGCGGGCACGAAGTTCCGTGGCGAGTTCGAGGAGCGCCTCAAGGGCGTCATAGACGAGGTCAAGAGCTCCTACGGCCGCATCATCCTCTTTGTGGACGAGCTGCACAACCTCGCGGGGGCCGGTGCCGCCGAAGGCTCCATAGATGCCGGCGAGATCCTGAAGCCCGCCCTCGCGCGCGGCGAGGTGCAGATGATCGGGGCGACCACCATCGACGAATACCGCCGTTACATCGAGCCCGACGCCGCCCTCGAGCGCCGCTTCCAACCCATCCTGGTCGAAGAGCCGACCGAGGAGGAGACGATCGAGATCCTGCGCGGCCTCAGGGACCGCTACGAGGCTCACCACGGCGTCGAGATCTCCGACGAGGGCCTCGCCGCCGCAGCGCGCTACTCGCACCGCTACGTCGCAGACCGCTTCCTCCCGGACAAGGCGGTGGACCTCCTGGACGAGGCCGCGAGCCAGCTCCGCATCGAGACGACCATGCTCCCCGATGACCTGAGGGAGCTGGAGCTGCGTCTGCAGGAGATAACCCGTGAAGGCGCCGCAGCGGTCGAGGAGCACGACTACGAGCGCGCCGCAGAGCTGCGTGCGGAGGCGGATGCCTTGCAGGCCGGTTATCGCGAGGCCCGCGAGCGCTGGCTGGAAGAGAGCGGGGTCAAGCACGCGACCGTGGGACGTCAGGAGATAGCGAGGGTCGTCAGCGCGCGCACCGGTATCCCCGTCACGAGGATGCTCAAGGACGAGGCAGAGCGCCTGCTCTCGATGGAAGCCTCCCTGCACGAGCGCGTGGTCGGCCAGGACGCCGCAGTCGTCGCCGTCTCGGAGGCGGTACGCAAGGCGCGAGCTGGCCTCGCGAACCCGAGGCGCCCCATCGGCAGCTTTATCTTCCTCGGTCCCACTGGGGTCGGCAAGACCGAGCTCGCCCGCGCTCTGGCCGAGTACCTCTTCGACGATGAGGACGCCATGATCCGGCTCGACATGTCCGAGTACATGGAGCGCCACACCGTCTCCCGTCTGGTCGGTAGCCCGCCAGGCTACGTCGGCTACGACGAGGGCGGCCAACTCACCGAGGCCGTGAGGCGGCGCCCCTACTCCGTGGTGCTCCTCGACGAGATCGAGAAGGCCCACCCCGATGTCTTCAACATGCTGCTCCAGCTCCTGGAGGACGGGCGCCTGACGGACAACAAGGGCCGCACGGTCTCCTTCGACAACACCGTCGTCATCATGACCTCCAACGCAGGCGCCCACCTCATCCCCGGCACCGAGGAGATGCGCGGGCGGGAGGAGGAGATCCGCGAGCAGCTCATGCGCGAGCTGCAGACGTTCTTCCGGCCCGAGTTCCTTAACCGCGTGGACGAGATCATAGTCTTCCACGCCCTCGGCCACGAGGAGCTCAAGAAGATCGCTAACCTCCTCCTCGATAACCTGCGCCGTACCGCGAACGAACAGGATATCGACCTCCGCTTCTCGGACGCCGTGGTCCAGCGTATCGCAGAGGAAGGCTACGGATCTCGCTACGGCGCAAGGCCCCTCCGCCGCGCCGTCGGGAAGCTTGTCGAGTCCCCGCTGAGCAAGGAGATAATCGCCGCTCGCGTCATGCCCGGACAGACCGTCCGCGTCGACCTGGACGCTACCGGTCACCCGACCTTCGAACCCGTCGCCGTTACCCCAGCGCCCGCAGGGCTCGACACCGCTTGAACCCCCTTACCTGACAAAAAGGTTCACCCCTCGCTACCCGAAGCCCCCTGTGGATAACTCCGAAAACCCTTTATATAAAGCGCAAAACGGCGCTCCCCGGATCTCGCTCGAAGCGACCGTAGTCGCCGCACAGCGTTAGACTTAACCTTGAGATTATATTGAACCTGAAGTGTAGGTAAAGCATCGAAAAATACTTTCAGAAAACCTAGCGTAGCCTGTGCGAGCGTGCTAGGGTTGGTGCCATGAGAGAGGACATGCAGTACATAAGCGGGGTGTTGGACGAGCTGGAGGCGATCGTCCGCGACGCGTCTGGGGTACCGATACGCAAGGGACGCGCGGTGGTTGATCGGTCAGATCTGCTTGTGATGCTGGACGAGTTAAGGGGATCGTTGCCCCCGGAGCTGGCGGAGGCTGAGGAGATCCGCCGTGAGTGTGGGGCCATAGTTGCGGCGGCCGAGGAGGAGGCCGGGCGCATCATCGAGAACGCGCACAGCCGCGCGGACGCGATGGCTCCGGAGACGGAGCTGTGCCGGCGGGCCGAGCGGCGGGCGGGTGAGATCATCGACAAGGCGGAGCGCTACGCCGAGGAGGTAGCCGACGGCTCGGAGGTGTACCGGGACCGTGTGATGGGCCAGCTCGAGGGCTGGTTCCAGGATTCCCTCGTCTCGGTGGGAGAGTCGCGACAGGAGCTGAACGGCGTTCCTGTAAGGCGTCCTGCTCCGGCGACCGAGGCGGATGAGGAAGACGACCGCGGCTGGCGTGTGAGTTCAGCCTAGAGAGGCGCACCTCGCCTCCAATTCGAGCCCGGTCGGGCGTCGTACACCCTCAAGACCCCGTCACTGCGACTTTCCCAAGCATCGGATGCTATCCCTTGCCGAGACCGGAGGTCCTCACCGTTCCCAAGGGGGACCACAGCTACGCTCGTGGAGTCAGATCCCTCTATCAGCGGTCCCCGGTGCCGGGAGGAGACATGGTCTCGCTCAAGGCCTCGAGCCGGGCGTTCAGATCGTCGAGCGAGGCGTTCAGGGTGGCGGCTCGTTCGGGGTTTCCGCTGTCTATGGAGACCCGGACGACCCGGGATCTGAGCGCCAGCAAGCTTTCGAAGGTGTCGGATATCTCGGCGTCGGCCGCGTTGATTCTGTCCTGTAGTGCGGTGGCGTCTGGAGAAGCAGAGGCGTGCCGGCGGAGGTCATGAAGCGCCTCGACGGCCTTCTCCCTTCTCTGGGCTACGTCCACGAGCCGGTCCGCGGCGGCGTGGAGCTTCGGGACCGCATCGTCGAGGACAGCGCGCGTTACCTCGTCAGAGTCCTCGATGGCGGCAACGACCTTGCGGTAGACGATGAGGGCCGCCTCGACCTTCTCCCTGGTCTCCCCGCGTGCCAACCACCGGGCGCGGCGCTCGGGAGAGACGTCCCGGTCTGCAGTGGACGCCGGCAGCCCCGTGTTGTGGTCCTCGTGAAGGACGCGGTGGGCGAAGATGGGGTCTCGGGAGGCGAAGAAGACGAGCAGGGCGTACGTCACGAGCGTGAGCGGTACCATCCACCAGGCCTGGGTGGCAGCGAAGAATACGCCCCCGATTACTAGCACAATCACGTTCAGTGGTCGCAGGGCCGCGGCTCGCGTGACGCGGCTTCGCTCCGCCGGCGAGAGGGGAGCGGGCCTCTCCGGTACGTCGCGGCGCTCAGGCTCCATCATCTACGCGGCCCTCTGCCAGGGGCGTAATACGGACCGTCGCGCCGGTCTTGAGCCCGAGCGCGTGGGCGGCGTTGCCTTTGTTTATGGCGAGGCTAAGGCGCCAGTGCGAGTCCGGGACGAGCACTAGCTCTCCCGCCTTGGCCGATCCGAACGTCTCTACGTAGCGCACCGCCATCTCGCCGTCGCCGACGTCCACCGCCAGGGCGGCTCCGTACTCGAGCCCCGACTCCTCCTGGCTCACGGACAGCCGGGCATTGCCGTAGCGGTCTATGGAGATGATCCTGGTCCTCGCGCCGATCACCCCTTCTTCGGCCCCAGGCAGACCCAGGCGTGTCAGGGAGACGGGGTCCGTAGCCTCTCCAAGCTCCGAGAGCTCTACACCCGCCGCCAGGTGCGCCGCTACAGGTGCAAATACGTCACGTCCATGGAAGGTGTTGGAGACCGGGTGGACGTGGTAGCGTTCGTCGGTGAGCTCTATAGCCTCCGAGATGCCTCCCATAGCCGCCGCCGCGGGGATGAGAAGACCGTTGTCCGGCCCCACCAGCAGGGCACCGCTCTCCGTCCGCAGCGCGAGCGCCCGGCGCTCTGTACCCACCCCAGGGTCGACGACGGCCATATATACCGTGTCCTCTGGCATGTAGCGGGTCGCGTGCTGCAGTATCTCTGCCCCGGCCTCGACCTCGAACCCCGGAACCTCGTGCGCCAGGTCGATCACGGTTACCCCGGGCGCCACGCTCAACATCACGCCCTTGCATGTGCCCACGAAGTCATCGGTCAACCCGAAGTCTGATAGGAAGCATATGGGCCTCATGCCAGTAGTATAAAGCGCGATGCCGCCCGCGCGACCAGCTCACTCCACCCCTCCAACCACCAAAAAGATCACAGCCCCTCCTAACTCCCTCAGCCCTCAAACTCACGCCTTCTCGAGAAGGATTGTATCTCAACTATAAACTTACCTAACCCTGCACCAACAGTTTATGTAAATTTAGTAGCAGCCTTGAATTTTGGTGCAGGCTCAAGATGTTGTGGAGCCAAGCCCGAGGTGGAGCACATGTCGTATACGGTCCTCCATGATGGGGTTTTCAGGCTTAGGTACAGGGATTATCACGGGTTGCGTTGTGCGCTTGCCGGTGCTAGGTTTTCGTTCGGGCGGATCCCGCTCGGCCGGGGCTCGGTAGTTAAAGCTTGGCTCGAGACGTGGGGTCCGTGATGGATCTCATCAGCAGGGAGGGGTGGTGAGATCCGACGCCGGCCCCTTGCGGGGAGGGGCCAACCGGGGTGGAGGCGGCAAAGTCCGCCCCCACCCCGATTCTGTTTCGGGTTCTGAGCCTTTGGGTTATTAGGTGGTTCTCCTGGATTCTATGGGTAAAGGGGCTCGGTGGAGGGGGCCGATCCTCAACGCCCGGTTTCGCGGAAGGCTCGGATCGTTCGCTGGATCTCTTCTCTAATCTCTCAAAGTTGTTCGGTTCCGGGTGAACAGGGAGCCTGCGGTGCTGGCGTAGGCTGTCAGCCAGTGCAGGTCCTCGTCGTTAAAGGGTTCGGTGGAGTTACGGGTTGCGTAGACGACGCCGACGGGGTGGGTCTGGTCGGTGATCGGGACTGCCAGGGAGTTGGTGAAGCGGGCGTTGGTGCGGGCTTGGGGGAGACGGCGGGGACCTGTAACGGTCAGGGTCGGCTGGGCGCTCTTGAGCACCAGTTCGACGACGCCCCTGTCAGCCTCGGAGAGCCGGTGGGGGGTATGATCGCCGAGAGTAGCCAGGTCGGGGGCGGAGATCAGAGCTACCCAGTCTGCCTTGAGCTCACGGCGCACCTCCTCGGCTATGTGCTCCGGGGGAGCTTCGGGGTCGAGGCTCTTGGGGATGGAGGGCCGGAAGACCAGGCGCGAGCTCAGTATGAAGTTCACGCTCGTGCCGGCCGCTATCCCGAGCAAATTGAAGAGCACGTAGTAGGGGAAGTCCTCACTCACGTATTTCAGGAGCGGGTAGTAGACGGCGAAGTTCGCGCCTATGCCCACTATCGCCACCGGGTAAGCCAGGGCGCCGCGCAGGAGGAAGTGGATCCTGCTCGAGTGCCTGACGTCGCGCCAGGTGAAGGCGTTGTTCAAGAGGAAGTTGCTCAGGATGCTCAGGCCCACCGCGAACATCCAGGCTATGACCTTGTTGGCGTCGAAGTACTCGGCCAGGGTTATGAGGACTACGTTGTTTACCAGGATCCCGGAGGCCCCGACCAGGGCGAACTTCCAGAAACGCCCCGCTGACGGCACGTACCAGAACAGGCTGCTTATGTGGGCCAGATACTCCAGACCCTGCCTGAAGGTGGCCTTCGACATCCCGGCGTAGCGCGCCCTGAAGTCCAGCGGCGTCTCTACAACCTTCAGCTCCGGGGCGCACACGAGGATCTCAAGCAGGATCTTGAACCCCGTGGGACGGAACTGGATGCCGGAGATGGCGGCGTTGCGCACCAGGAAGAAACCCGTCATCGGATCGCTGGTCTTGCGCGCCTCCTTGAAGACTAGCTGGGATAAATACTTGCTCCCCACCGAGACCCCCCGGCGCAGCGGCCCGGAGAGCCCCGTGTAGCTGCCGCCTTGCGCGTAGCGGCTCGCCACCACGACATCGGCGTCCGAGCGGTGTGCGATCTCAAGCATCTCGCGTACCTTCTGCGGGGGGTGCTGGAGATCCGCGTCCATCACGCAGGTGTACTCGCTCATCTCCGCGAACGTCTCTATGCCGGTCGTGACCGCCGTGGAGAGGCCGCCGTCCCGCTCTGAGCCCTTGCGGTGGATGAGGGTGACGCTCCCGTCTTCCAGGGCTCTTATCACCTCGGGCGTCTCGTCGGTGGAGTCGTCCACGAAGACTACCCGGTAGTCAATGCCGTCCAGGCTCTCGCGCAACTCGCGCAACAGCAAGGGCACGTTGTCCGCCTCGTTGCGGGTCGGGACCACCACCGTCAGCAGCGCACCCTCCGCACCCCGACCGCCGGCCACCGCTCGCTCTCCCGCTTCCATGACCGCTCTAGGCTAGCATATCGGACGAAAGCACCCAAAAGGGCGTTAAACTGAGCAAATGCACCGTGTCCTATACAGGAGGAGTCGAATGGAAAGCGGCGACCGGGAGCGGGCCCACGTCTACGTCTCCGGAGGGGTGCAGGGCGTCTTTTTCCGGGACTCCGCCAGGGAGAGAGCAGAGCGGCTTGGCCTCGCGGGCTGGATCAGGAACCTGCCCGACGGCCGGGTGGAAGCGGTCTTCGAGGGACCTCAGGAGAAGGTGCGGGAGATGGTTCGGTGGTGCGAAGAGGGCCCGCCGCACGCTACCGTCAAGAACGTGGATGCCGAGTTCGAGGACCCCGACGCAGACTTCACCGGTTTCGAGGTGCGGTGAACCCCGAGAACGTCATGCCCCGGGATCTCCAACCCCTGCTCGATGCGTGGGACGTGAGGGTCACCGGCCACCGCGAGATAGACTACGGCACGCAGTACTACCTCGAGCGCGGTCCCGAGTCGGCACGCCTGAACGTGTACGCAACAGGCAAGGTCGCCGTGCAGGCCCCGAGGTCCGGGCTCAGGGATCTGCTGGAAGGTTGGAAGGAGGTGCGGGAGGGGTGGCGGAGCAGTGGTGAAGCAGCACGGTCGACTGGCCCTACGCCGCGGCTCGGGATAGACGAGGCAGGCAAGGGCGACTATTTCGGACCGCTCGTCGTCGTCGGGGCGCGTGTGCCCGACGCGGAGACCGAGCAGAGGCTCGTCGAGGCCGGCGTTCGCGACTCCAAGCTCCTCAAGAGCGACGAGAGGACGCGCCGCATCTCCTCACGCTTGATCGAGCTGCTCGGGCCGGAGAACGTGGTAGTCGTGGCGCTCTCGCCACCAGAATACGAAGCCCGCAGGAGCCAGGCCGGCAACGTCAACCGGCTGCTGGCGGAGGTAGACGCCGGGATCATAGGCAAGCTCGAGGGCGACGTCCGGGTCGTCGTCGTAGACGAGTTCGGCCGTGACACGCGGGCCCGCCTGCAGCCGTTCATGCCCGAGGGAGTCCGGCTCGAGGTGAGGCCGAGAGCCGAGGACGACGTGGCTGTTGCGGCGGCGTCCGTGGTGGCGCGGGCGAGGTTTTTGGAGGAGCTCGATGGGCTCTCCGGTCTGGCCGGCTTCGAACTGCCCAAAGGGGCAACGCACGTGCTCGATGCCGGAAGGCGAATCTTCCGGGAGCACGGAAAGGCGGGTCTGGATCGGGTAGCGAAGACCAGCTTTCAGACTACCGGGCAGATAGTAGGAGGCACACTTTGATAGACCTGCGCAGCGACACGGTGACGAGACCCACGGAGAGGATGCGGCAAGCGATGTTCGAGGCGCCCTTAGGCGACGACGTCTTCGGGGAGGACCCCACGGTCAACCGCCTGGAGCAGTACGTGGCAGAGCTGCTCGGTAAGGAGGCAGCTCTATACGCGCCCTCGGGGACGATGACCAACCAGATCGGCGTCTTCGTCAGCACGCGGCGCGGCGACGAGGTTCTCCTGCACGAGGGCGCCCACGTCTTCGTCTACGAGGCGGGGGCTCCGGCCCTCCTCTCAGCCGTGCAGGTGAGGACGCTGCCGGGCGAGGGGGGTAGGATATCACCCGAGACCCTGCGGGGCGCCGTGCGGCCCGAGAACGTCCACTTCCCGAGATCCAGACTTCTGTGTCTGGAGAATACCCACAACACAGCCGGCGGCAGGGTCTACCCGCTCGACGACTTCGCTGCGGTCGCCGCCGCGGCGAGAGAGCTGGGACTCAAGGTCCACCTGGATGGGGCGCGGCTCTTCAACGCGCAGGCTGCGACCGGCATCCCTGCCCGCGAGTGGTGCGAGCACGCCGACACGGTCTCGGTCTGCTCCTCCAAGGGGCTCGGGGCGCCGGTGGGATCGCTGCTCGCAGGCGACGCCGAGACCATCGGGGAGGCGAGGCGTGTGCGCAAGGCCTTCGGCGGCGGTATGAGGCAGGCCGGTGTGATCGCCGCCGGATCCCTCTACGCATTCGAGCACCACGCGGACAGGCTCGCCGACGACCACGAAAGAGCGGCAAAGCTCGCCGACGGGTTGCGCGACGCCGGATACAGTGTCGATCCGCCGGAGACCAACATCGTGCTCGTCCAGGTCGGGGAGGCCGAGCGCTTCATCGGCGCGCTCGCCCGCGAAGGCGTGCTCGCCACGCCGATGAGCGCGACTAGTGTGCGCTTCTGCACCCACATCGACGTTGCAGACACTTTGCGAACCGAAGCGGGCATCCTGGAGGTCGTTGAGGCTTGCGTTCGAGCTTCGGCTGCCGTCCAACAACCAGTCTGAAGCCACGCTAACATCCCAGAGGGCAAGCGAGAACGACCGAGTTGATCGTTGAGCCAGATGCAGTAGAAGATGCTTCTTCGCCCGTCAAGGCACCGAAATCGGTGAGGGATCACGGGTCGATGAGGAGACGAGGATTAGATAGAGTTCCCGAGCGATGTAACGTTTGACAGCGGGTTGCGCTGATATTGACCCGCGCACACCATGCATGTGCAATCGGTCGAGTAACCTTTTCCACAGAACATCCGCTGTAACGCTGGATGAGTTGGAGGTACACATAACCGGGCTAAAACAGCAGCGAGAGTTTGGAGAGGTTGCGGGTGATGCAGCGAAACCCCATTCTGCAATTCGTGGGTCAGACTAAAGAGCAGCGACTACTACAATGATCTGTAACTGCGGGGGATCACGAGTGGGGGAGAGGTTAAGGTATGCGGGGTATTCGGTTCGCAAAACGTAGCACCCACCTCGGCGTCGTCCAGCGGTGACCCCAGTAGAGGTCACGTCCGTGCGAGGGACCGGCCTCGCCGGTGCCCTGCGGCTCCTCGAAGGCTCTCTCAGGGGCGGTGAGCCCGTCTCCGAAGGCTTCGTCTGGCGTCTGGACGAGGCCATTGAGAGGGGCGAGCTCGAGGTGCTGGTGGCCCGCGTGGAGGGGCGTATCGTGGGCGTGGCCGTCCTCGCCTACCGCCTCAGCGTCTCGGCCGACGGGCTGTTCGCCAGCATCGAGGACCTCCACGTCGAGCCTGAAGCGAGGCGCCGGGGCGTTGGCCGGGCGATGCTCGAAGCGGTCGGACGAAGCTGCGCAGCGCGCGGCGTCTCCTACGTAGAGGCGCTGGTCGAGGACGAACAAGCGGCGGCGTTCTACGCGGCTGGCGGCTACGAGGAGGAACCCGGCGTTCGGATGTTCTCCCGCTCTCACGTCCTTTTCGACCCGGACACGTAGGGGCGGTTCGCCAACCGCGCCCCTGCGGCTCAGGTTTGCCGGGCAGGTGGGGCGAATCTCCCTCGAGAATTCCCCTGAAATCCGAAGTCTACAGAGCTAACCACCTGCGTCCGGCGCTCTGCTCGCTGCCGCTCCGAGGGCAAGCTCCATGGGTAGGCCCACGTAGTTCTCCGCCAGGGAGGTGGAGGCCGCCCGGGAAGACGTCACGTAGTCGAGCTCGGCGAGTTGCAGGCGGTAGCGGAAATCGTCTTCGTCGTGGAAGCGGTGCAGCATCGAGGTCATCCACCACGAGAAGCGGCTCGCCTTCCACACCCGCCGCAGACAGGTCTCCGAGTACGTGTCCAGCAAGCCGCTCCGGCCCGCGGAGTAATACTCGGCAAGTCCGCGGGCGAGAACGCGCACGTCGGCGACAGCGAGGTTCATCCCCTTGGCTCCTGTCGGGGGGACGATGTGGGCGGCGTCCCCGGCGAGGAAGAGCCTGCCGTGCTGCATCGGCTCGCAGATAAAGGAGCGCATCTGCACGATGTTCTTCTGGAAGATCTTCCCTTCTTCGAGCGTCCAGCCGTCCTCCGTGTCGAGGCGCATCTGCATCTCCTCCCAGATGCGTTCGTCGGGCCAGTTGGCGACCTCGTCGTGGGGGTCGCACTGGAAGTAGAGGCGCTGTATCTCGGGTGAGCGCGTGCTCACCAGGGCGAAGCCACGCTCGTGGAGGCTGTAGATCAACTCTTCGGTTGAGGGTGGTCCCTCCACCAGGATCCCGAACCACCCGAACGGGTAGGTGCGCGCGTGCTCCTTGCGGACGCGCTCGGGGATGTGTGACCGGCAAGGTCCGAAGAAGCCGTCGGCCCCCACCACGAAGTCGCAGACGAGTTCCTCTTCCTCCGTATCCTCGTCGAAGCGGATGGCTCCGGCCTCGACGTCGAGTCTGGCGCCCCGGCGGAATCGCACTCTTGGCATCTCGGCCTCGAGGTCGCGCAGACCCGTGGCCGCAGCGTCGAAGATAATCCGCCCGCCAGCCTCAAGCCGGGCGGCGTAGAGGTCCTTGACGACCTCCTGCTGGCCGTAGATTACGATCTTGCGCCCGCCGGTAAGCTCCGCGAAGTCGATGCGGTGTCTGCGGCGCGCGAACTGCAGGTTTATGCCGTGGTGGACGGCCCCCTCGCGGTCCATCCTCTCCCCGACGCCCGTCTCCCGGAGCAGCTCAGCCGTCCCGTCCTCGAGCACGCCAGCCCGGACGGTCGTCTCCACCTCCTCGCGGCTGCGGAGCTCGAGCACGACCGACTCTATGCCCTGTAGGTGCAGCAGGTGCGAGAGCAGCGTCCCCGCCGGTCCGCCTCCGACGATCCCTACCTGTGTTCGCATCACCCCTCGCTTTCTCCTCGGGCTCCGCCTAGCCGGGCTCAGGGCTTGTCCCGGTTGGGGCTGTCTCTTCCACCTCTTCCCTCGGCTCCCTCACGAAAAGGAGCACTACGAAGCTGGCCAGGATGATGCCCGCATCCAGCATCACGGCTGCAGTCCAGTTCCCCGTCGCGTCGCGCAGCGTTCCGCTGATGGCTGGAGAGAGGACGGCCCCCATCTCCCCGATCAGGTTCCACAGCCCGAACGCTGCCCCGAGGTACGCGGCGCTTGGCACCAGGTCCGCGGTGAGGGCGTGAGACATCGGCTGCAGGGCGTTGAAGAAGAGGCTCGCGGTGAACAGCAGGGCACCCAGCACGAGCACCGACTGGCCTCCCTGCATGATGTAGAAGCCGAAGGCCAGGGTCAGGAGGCCCTGGATCAGAGTGAAAGACACGAGCATGGTCTTGCGGCCCCAGCCCTTGCGCTTGGCGTAGTCGGCGAGGTAGCCGCCTGCGGGGAAACCCAGGATGCCGGCTCCGGCGTTGAACGCCGCCGTCAGCGCCGCCTGCAAGAAAGAGGATTGCGCCGCGTCGGCGATGATCGAGACCGACCAGAAGCCGAAGAACCAGAGGTTCCAGAGGATCGCGATGGCTGCGATGTAGATGAGAAGGAGGTCTCTGTTGTACAGAACCGGAGATATGCGCCCGCTCAACCTGACGAAGATAAAGCCCACGAGCAGGAGCGCGATGGCGAGCTCGAGCAGCGCCACAGCCCACTCCGGCAACCCGGCCCACGTGGCGACGAGGTAGATGCCCACCACGGCGACCAGAAAGACGGCGGCGTACGCGCCCAGCTTCGACAGCGCAGCCGCGTAAGCCGGCCTGAACTCGTGTTCTCCTCCCTGCCCCCTGAAGAACACGGCCATCCCGACCCCGATAACGACCGCGGCAACGCCAAGAACGATGAACGGCATCCTCCACGCGCCTTCGGCACCGAAAGCCGAGGTCCCCAGTCCGATCAGGGGCGGGGCGAGCAGGAAAGCCAGCGTGATCCCGATCGCGAGCCCGGTAATGACGAACCCCATGCCCAGGCTGCGCTTCTCGAAGGGCGTCTGCTGGGTTATGACGCTCCGGTCGTTGGAGTAGAAAAGCCCGGCACCCAGGCCGGTGATCACGCGCATCGCGACGAGCCCGATCAGGGCAGTCATTAGTCCGCTGAGGATGGTTGCGACGCCGGCCCATACGATGCTGATGACGATGACGGTCCGGTGCCCGAGCCTGTCCCCGACGTAGCCACCAGGGAACTGCATGAGCATGTAGCCAGCGAAGAGGAGGCTACCGACGAGTCCGCCGACGGCGAAGGGGTTCTCGACCCCCTGCAAGAGGGGGACCTTGTTCTCGATCATGTAGCTCATCACCGGGCCTGTGATGGTGCGGTCGACCCCGCTCGCCACCCACCCGAGCGCGAGCCAGATCCATAACGTCCGGTACCCGGGGTAGGGCGCCGTCTTCACCTCTCCTCTCGCCTGCATCCCATCCTCCTCTACTGAAGTGGATCCGTTACGCCTCGGTCACGAAGGCCTCTCGCAGATACTCTCCTTCCACCTCGGGGTTGACCTTGCAGTCGAGGACCATGACCCCTTCGGGAGCCCCGACCCACCCTTTTATCCGGTCCAGGTCGCCCGTGCTCCGCACCTCGATGCCCTCCGCGCCAATGGCCCTCGCTACCGCGGCGAAATCTGTCTCCCGGAAGCGGGCGAGGTCGGTCGGCAGGTCGAGGGAGCGGAAGTGGTGGACCTCGGCGCCGTAGCCCGCGTCGTTCATGACGACGATGAGCAGGGGTATGCCGAGGTGGACGGCGGCGTCGAGCTCGCCGAGGCTCATCAGCAGCCCGCCGTCCCCGACCACGACTACCGCCAGCCGGTCAGGCCTCGCGACCGCCGCGCCCATCCCTGCTCCCAGGCCGAGACCAACAGCCTGGAAAGCCTCGGCGAAGACAAATCCGGCCGCGTCGGGGACCGAGAGGTGCCTGGCGGGGAACCCCGCGAAGTGGCCGCAGTCCACGGCCACCGTGCGCTGCTCGGGTAGCAGCTTGTCGAGCGCCATTAGCACGGTGCGGGGATCCACCGCGCCATCGCCGCTCCGGTCCTCGAACTCTTCCTCCCAACGGAAGCCCTCGATATCCCGCAAGACGGTCTCTGTCCTGAAGCCCTCCAGGCTCACGCCCCTGCGGTCGAGGTTCTCCGCGAGCGCCCCGGCCGTCTCGGCCGCGTCGCCGACAACGCCGAGCGTCACGGGATGTATACGCCCTATCGCCGCCCTTTCGAGGTCGCAGTGGACGATCCCGGCCGAAGGGGAGAAGAGGCTTCCGTGCTTGGTTGTCCACGCGTTGAGGCTGGCTCCGAATGAGAGCACGACGTCCGCCTCCCCGAGGAGCCTCGCCGCCAGCGGGGAGGCGAAACCCCCAGAGACGCCGAGGTCGAAGGGGCTGCCTGTGAAGAAGCCCCTGGCCATCATCGAGGTGGCGAAGAGCGCCCCGACGCGCTCCCCGAGAGCCTCGAGCTGCGGGCGTGCTCTCGCCAGCACGGCGCCGCGGCCCGCGATAATCGCCGGTCTGCTCGACGCCTCCAGCAGCTCGATCACCCGCGCGACGGCCTCGACGGACGGGCGGGCCGCCGCAACGAGCTCCTCGGCGAAAGCCGGCGGTTCCTCCGCCTCGCACGTCTGCTCCTGCAGGTCGATCGGGAGGGAGATGGAGACCGGGCGCCGCTCGAAGGTGGCTCGCCGGAGGGCCCGCGCTACGTCCTCGACTGCGGTGTGCGCGGCGCGTATGTGCTCGACGCCGGCCCCGACCGAGCGAACGACCGAGCCCTGATCCACGTCCAGGTTCTGGTAGAGAGCCGTGGTCGCCGTGTCGCCTGCCAGCAGGAGCAAAGGGGTGCCGTTCTTCACGGCCTCCGTCAGAGCGGTTAGCGTGTTGGTGACCCCCGGTCCCTGGTGGACGGTGCAGACGCCCAGCTTGCCGCTCACGCGGGCGTAGCCGTCAGCCATAGCGACGGCGGCTTCCTCGTGGCGTGAGGCGTAAAAGGCGACGCCGCAGTCTCTCGTCATGTGGTCCACGAGGCCAAAGTTCCCGCTGCCGACGAGCCCGAAGGCTCTCTCGACCCCGAGCCGGCCCAGCGTCTTCGCTACCGCTTCGTATACCCTGATCTCCATCCCCCTTTATCCTCCGGTTGCGCCAGCCGGTGCCGTCCATTCGGCCCACAACTCCTTCGGACCGCGGAACGACAGGTTCGGGTCGAACTCGAATCGCTGGTCGGGCAGCCTCCGGGTCAGAAGTTCGAAGGCGACGTGCGTAAGGCCGTTCAGAATCAGGTTCGTCATCGTCCCGTGGCCGGCGAACGAGAGGCTGTAGCAGATGCTCACCACCTCCTCGAAGCTCAG